>JBJHBB010000320.1:0-3707 GCA_050485265.1 Rhodothermales bacterium
GATGTTGCCATCGAGAGCGACTTCGAGCGACGGCAGCGTCTGCAGCATCTCGAGCGCGTCACCACCGGTGGTGACGGCCTGCTCGGCAACGTTGTAAACCGTCCTATCGGCGCGTACTTCCATGAACTCGCGCTCGCCGACCACCTCGGCCTCGCCCAACTGTGCGGTGGCGGCTACCAGACGAATCGTGCCAAGGGCGACGGGCGAACCCGCGCGGACGGACACGTCCTCGATGCGCTCCGTGTCGTACCCCACTGAAGAGATCCGGACCTCATACGTTCCGGGCCGGAGCGGACTGACATCGAAAGTGCCGTCGGTGGCTGTGGCGGCGCCCGTCACAAAGTCGCCGTTCAGGTAGACCGCAACGGTTGCCAGCGCGAGCGGGTCACCAGTCTCCTGCTCGACCACCGTTCCGTTGATCTGCCCGGCCATTGCGGCCATCTGCTGTGGGGATGGAGCTCCAGTCGGCTGCTGGGCCAGCGCCGTCGAGGCGACGGAGAATGTCAGAAGAAGCGCGAAAACATAGCTTCCGAGCTTGATGGACAGCGTGGCAACGGGCATCGTGACGACGGGGGGAGGAAAACGTGGGAGGCGTAGAAAAGCGAACGTTCGTGCGCGGTGAGGCCGTACGTGGCTGTCTGCAGGCAGTTGCGGCGAAGTTGTGTCGAACGCGTCGCGAAACCGAGAATCGCAGATGACGGCGGCGCTTCGGTATAATGGCGGGCTCGTATTCACCATTCGCACATCTGTCGACGGTGACTACCCGCGAGCGGGCTTGGCTACATGCCTGCTCTCCCGAGAACCTCTTTTACCAAGCTCTTCGGGCGCCGAGAACGCCCATCCTGTCGCATGAGATTATTTGCCGCGTGCCTGGTCGCCGCCCTGATCATCCCCCTCCTCGGCCAGAGCGCCTTCGCGCAGGACGAGCCGTGGTACGACCGCGACCCCATACCCCAGGCGATGACTGCCGAGGAGGAGTTGCGACGCCACGAGATCGGGCTTGGCTTTCGTTCAACCGCACCCCCTGAGGGTGCGGTCCGCAACATCGCTGAGTTCGAGCGCAACGAGGCGGTACTGATTCGCTATCCCTTGGGGATTCCCCTGGCGCTGGTTGCCGCCATGTCGGAGCACGTCACCGTCATCACGATCGTCTCTGGTCAGTTTCAGCAGAATCAGGCTACGAGCGCATACCAGGGTGCCGGCGTCAACATGCTCAACGCGCAGTTCCTACACGCGCCCACAAACACGATTTGGACACGAGATTACGGACCCTTCTACATCGCTGACGAGAACCATCAGGTCAGCATCGTGGACTTCAACTACAACCGTCCACGACCGGCCGACAACCAGGTCCCTACGGCCCTGGCCTCGCATCTCGACATTCCCCGGTATGCGATGAGCATCACCCACACCGGAGGCAATTACATGAGCACGGGCTGGGGTGCAGCCGCCTCTACAGATTTGATAATTGAAGAGAACCTCATAATCGTGAGCCAAGACACATTGTGGACTCAGACTGTAGAACTCGTGAATGAAACAATGTATGAATATCTGAACATAGACCCCTACCACGTAACAATCGACCCGATGGACCCTGACGGGATCAAGCACATCGACACGTGGGCGAAATTCCTCGATGTCGACAAAGTCCTGATCGCCGAGGTTCCGCCGTCGGATCCCCGCTATTCGGACTACGAGCTCGTGGCCGACTACTTCGCAACTGAGATCAGCGCTTGGGGCACGCCCTACCAGGTATTCCGTGTCTACGCGCCTCAGGGACAACCGTATACGAACTCGATCATCGTGAATGAGCGGGTTTACGTTCCCCTCATGAACTCATCGTGGGATGCAGCCGCACTAGCAGCCTACGAGGAGGCCATGCCGGGATACGAGGTCCTCGGCTTCACCGGTCCCTGGCTGTCCAACGATGCGATCCACTGCAGGGTGAAGGAGGTTGCCGATAGGCAGATGTTGTACATGGAGCACCACCCGTTGACCGGCACGCATCCCTTCCAGCCGGAGTTCGACCTGGAAGTGGACATTATCCCGTACAGCGGCGCAGACCTCATCACTGAGGAGATGCACCTTATCTATCGCTCCGGCACCGCCCCGTTCGACACACTGAGTCTGGCGCACGTCGACGGCAGCACATTTTCGGCAAGCATCCCGATCGGCGAGGGGGATGAGGAGATCTCGTATTACTTCTCGGCCGCCGACGCTACCGGACGGGCGGCGACCTGGCCGCTTATCGGTCCGGAGGGAGCACGCAGCTTCACCGTCGATCACGGCACGGTGAGCACTGAGCCCGGCGCTGCCACAGCCGGCGTCGAGATCGAGGCGGTGTTCCCGAACCCGGCGATGGGTCCAATGACTGTCAGGTATCGCCTCGATGCTGCGAGCAGTGTCCGAATTGAGGTCTTCGACGTTATGGGCCGGCGTGTGCTCGGGCTCGACGAGGGGGCCAAGTCGGCCGGACGGCATTTCGTGAGCATCGACACCCGGCAACTCTCCGCGGGCTTGTACTTCTACCGTCTGCTCGCCGATGGCGTGGAGGTTACCGAGCGGTTCGTCGTCGCGCGTTAGCGGCGGATGGCCGGCGGTACCGCGTCCAGCCAGCCCACCGCCAGCACTCCCCACAGACCAACAAGGACCGCCTCGGCAGCATCCGTGCTAAGGGACGTCAGACCCTTTACCCCGCTCCACGCGGCTATCGCGTGCGCAAGGCGCTCTGCGTGTTGTTTTGCACGGGCACCTGAGCGCTGCTCGCGGCTGTAGAGGAGGTCGGTTCGCCAGCGCTCGGCACTGATCACATACGAGGATATTCCGAGGCGCTCGGCCTCCCGTCGCCACACCTCGGCCAAATCACCGCCCCCCTCGAGGACGATCATGGTGACGTCCCCGATACCTCGCAGAAACGGCCCGATCGAACGCTTCAATCGATTCCGTGCGCCGAAATTCTGTGAGCGGACCCAGCGGAGCCGGCCGTCGTCTCCGTAGAGCGCCAGCCCGGTACGGAGCCCTAAATCGACGGCCAGGAGGGAGGGCATGGGAAAGTTCTCTTGAGGGTGACTAGATACTCCCCGCCAGTGCGTTCATTACGATTGAACGTGGCTGCGCCGCCCGCGCCTACAACCTGCCGAATTATGACATTTGTGTACAGACTCCTCATCGTTAGCACCGTGCTGATGGCTTCGTCAACTTCTAGTGTGGCCCAGTTCGTTGATCACGGCGGCGGAGAGGCACCCATCCCGCAGCACACAGAGCCGATGAGTGAAGCCGAGCGGGACGGCATACTCGAAAGGCTCAATCTCGTCGCGGATTCCCTCCGAACTGTGGGAGCGCTGCCACCGCTCCGTGCACGAGGCAACGATGGGCTGACCTTTGCATGGCCGCTTCGTCCCGCAGAGCACTTCACTCGTCCCAGCTATTTCGGGATATCCAATTTCGTCGACCACGATCCGGCATTCCCCAATCAGTTGCTCGACTATCAGTGCGGGGCGCGCACCTATGACCTGCCCTCCGGATATAATCACCGCGGGCTGGACGTGTTCACCTGGCCCTACGCATGGGCGATGATGGATGATGACGCCGTCGAGATCGTCTCCGCTGCCGATGGTGTGATCCTTCTCAAGTCGGATGGACACTTTGATCGACAGTGCGCCTTCAACAACAATCAGTGGAATGCCGTCTACGTCGGCCACGACGAT
>JBJHBB010000321.1:0-3696 GCA_050485265.1 Rhodothermales bacterium
TTCAAGCACCCCACCTCAGGTAAGACGTGGGTGCGCCTCGGTCCCGGCGAAGAGGCGCAGTGAGGTGAACGTCGATCGGGCGGCGGAGACTGCGCTCAACCGGATCTGCCCGTACTTCACGATGTTCCCGCTGCGCTTCCCGTACGGCGTCCTACGACGCAACGCGAGACCGGGCCAACGCGTTGTGGACCCCTTCTGCGGTCGGGGAACCACCAACTACGCGGCCCGGCTGCTCGGCATCGTCAACACCGGGATCGACAGCAGTCCGGTAGCCGTGGCCGTCGCCGCAGCCAAAGTGTCCGGCGCGACGCCGGCCGCAGTCCTGGCCGCATACGACGAGCTGCTCGCGGCAGTCCCTGATCCCGACGTGATTCCGGACGATGAGTTCTGGCGCCTGTGTTTTCACGAAGCAGTCCTCGAAGTGATGTGCCGGCTCCGGACCGGACTCGCCCAAAGTAGTGATAATCCCGGGGAGGTCGGGCTTCGAGCCATCCTGCTGGGCGCGCTGCACGGACCGCGACGCGTGCGCGGATCGTCGTACCTCAGCAATCAGGCGCCCCGCACCTATGCGCCCAAGCCTCGTTATTCGGTGGGCTATTGGCGCCGCCATCGACTCGCGCCAGAAGCCGTCGATGTACGCGAGATCGTGCAATGGCGTGCCGAGCGCTATTTCGGCCAGGAACGTGCGCCCGCACGAGGCAGCGTCCTTCTCGGAGACAGCCGCGACCTGACCGAGACGAGCCTCGGAGGTCCAATCGATCTCGTCATCACGTCACCGCCGTACTACGGGCTGCGCACCTACGTCCCGGACCAGTGGCTCCGCAACTGGTTCCTCGGCGGACCACCGCAGCCGGACTATCGCATCGCCGGGCAGCTCCAGCACACGAGCCCCGAGGACTTCGCGGCGGACCTCCGCACCGTGTGGCTGCGACTCGCGCAAACCGCACGACCGGAGGCACGCATGTGCATCCGCTTCGGCGGCATCGGCACACGGAAGGCCGATCCACGCGCCGTGTTCGACCGTTCGATCAGGGACAGCGGCTGGACACTTCAAACCGTTCGTCCAGCGGGAAGCGCGATGGCTGGGCGACGACAGGCTCTGCACTTCGGCGGCTCTCAGGTGCAGCCACGCATGGAGTTCGATGCGTGGCTACGCCTGTCCTGAGGCTCGCCAGTCACACGAGCGCCGGCGCCTTGCTCTGCCTGGACCAACGCACCAATGCCGAACGTGGCAAAGCATTCAGCGTTCGCCCGGTGCGAACACGTTCTCCCGACCCCACCGACACGGAGTGGGTAATCGGCTGACGACGTCACACCGGCCGCCTATCGTCACGACCACGCAGTCCAGGGGGCAGCCAGTGGAGAAGAAGTTCAACAGCGACGAGGTGCCACTCGCGCAACTTCTACAGCAGGCGCAATCCGGGGAACTGCAGCTGCCCGATTTCCAGCGTGGATGGGTTTGGGACGACCGACATATTGCGAGCCTGCTCGCTTCGATCTCGGTGTCGTACCCCATCGGGTCGGTCATGACCCTCCGGACTGGCAACCCCGATGTGAAGTTCCGCCCCCGACCGATCGAGGGCGTGACCCTGCATTCGGACGTGGAACCGGACCTGATGCTGCTCGACGGGCAGCAACGCACAACCTCGCTCTACCTCGCCCTGAAGTCTGGCAAGCCCGTGCCCACCACTGACTCGCGAGGCAAGCAACTCGAGCGTCGCTACTACGTCGACATCAATGCGAGCCTCATGCACGATGGCGACCGCGAGGAAGCCATTGTCAGCGTCCCTCCCGACGGACAGGTGAGGAACTTTCGCGGAGAGGTCCTGCTCGACGTCTCCTCCCGTGCAGCCGAGATCGCCGCGGAAATGTTCCCGCTCGAAATCGTCATGAATCAGCCGGCGACTATGGACTGGCAACTGGCCTATCTCCAAGACGGTCCTGGAGACACCGACGACCGCCTTGAAACGTGGCGCCAGTTCAACGCAATGGTCATCAACCCGTTCGTTCAATACCAGGTGCCAGTCATCCAGCTTGCGAAGTCCACTCCAAAGGAAGCGGTCTGTCAGGTCTTCGAGAAGGTGAACACGGGCGGAGTGTCCCTGACGGTCTTCGAGTTAATCACGGCCACCTACGCGGCCGACGACTTCAACCTCCGCGATGACTGGAAGAACCGACGCGAACAGTTCGGCGCACATCCGGTCCTCAGTCGTTTCGAGCCGAGCGACTTCCTCCAGGTCGTCACGCTTCTCGCCACATACGAACGACGGCAATCTCACCTGGCCGCCAATCCTGGCGACGACAAGGCGCCAGCCGTGTCCTGCAAGCGTCGTGATGTGCTACGCCTCTCACTGCCCGAGTACCTCAAGTGGGCCGATGTGGCAACAGACGCCGTGCTCCGCGTTGTCCCCTTCCTCCACGGCGAGCACGTTTACACGGCCCGTGACCTGCCATATGCCACACAGCTGGTCCCGCTTTCCGCAATGTTCGCAAGTCTCGGTAGCGATGCCGACGGACTCGGCGTGCGTCAGAAGCTGCGCCGCTGGTACTGGTCCGGCGTTTTCGGCGAGATGTACGGAGGATCGACCGAAACACGCTTCGCCAATGACCTTCAGGACGTCGTTACTTGGATCAGCACCGGCGGCGACGAACCGCGCACCGTCCGCGAAGCCCAGTTCCAAGCTGACCGGCTCCTGACGCTGCGATCTCGGAACAGTGCGGCCTACAAGGGCCTGTATGCGCTTCAGATGCAGCGAGGCGGCCGGGACTTCCGGACCGGCAACCCAATCGATGTCCATGCCTATTTCGACGACGCAATCGACATTCATCACATCTTCCCGCAGAAGTGGTGCACGACGAACGACATCGAGCGGGGCATCACTGACAGCGTCGTGAACAAGACGGCTATCGACGCTCACACCAACCGACGCATCGGCGGCAACGCTCCAAGCCAGTATCTCCAGCGCATCGAATCCCAGGAGGGCGTTGACGCAAGCGAGCTTGACGCGATCCTCAGGTCACACGATATCGACCCGGTCGCGCTACGCCAGGACGACTTCGCCAACTTCTTCAACCACCGGTTCGAACGTCTGCTGAAGCAGATCGAAGAAGCGATGGGCAAGCCAGTGAACCGACGTGCCGACCGATCCGAGAGCCCCTTCGCTGCGGTCGACGATTCTGAACGAGCCACCCGAGAACAGCTCGAACAGCTCATCAAGGGCGGTGAGAGCAAGGTCGTCGAGTTCAAGTCGACTGGTCGAAAGAACCTCCACACTGGCGAGAAGGACGCGGCGATGGAGTGGTCCATCGTGAAGACCGTCGCAGGCTTCATGAACGCGCATGGAGGCACTCTCGTCGTCGGAGTAGACGACGAAGGCGAACCGATCGGCATCGAGGAGGACTACCCGTTCGTAAAGAAGTCCGATCGCGATGGATGGGAGCTATGGCTCACGGATCTCCTCTCAAGTGCGCTCGGCAAGGTTGTCGCAGCTGAGGTGGAGATCAATTTTGCCGCGCTCAACGGACGAGAAGTTGCGCGCCTCGACATTGGCCCCGCCGTGGCACCGGTCTTCGCGAGCCCGCTCAAGGGCGAGAAGCGCGAGCAGTTCCTGGTACGGATCAACAACAGCACGCAAGAACTCGTCGGTCGCGACGCGCACGAGTATCAGCAACGGCGCTGGCCCGAGAACTGAGGGC
>JBJHBB010000322.1:0-1317 GCA_050485265.1 Rhodothermales bacterium
ACAGGAGTTGCGGTCCCTCACTTGCGCTCAATGCCACGTCGAGTACTATTTCGAGGGCGGGTCCTATCTGACCTTCCCCTGGGATGAGGGGACCTCCGTCGAAGAGGTAGAAGAGTACAAGGACAACATCGCCGACCACACTGACTGGGTTCACGCGATCAGTCAAGCGCCGATGCTGAAGGCGCAGCATCCGGACTACGAGCTATTCACCAGGGGCATTCACTATCAGCGCGGCGTTTCCTGCGCGGATTGCCACATGCCCTACACCGTCGAGGGCGGGGTCAAGTTCACGGATCACCGCATCCAGAACCCGCTCAACAACGTCGCGAATGCCTGTCAGACGTGCCACCGGGAGTCCGAGGCCACGCTCGTGCAAAACGTGTACGACCGTCAGGACGCGGTTTACGAGGTGCGGACGGCGCTCGAGAACGTGCTGGTGAGCGCGCACTTCGAAGCGGCCAGGGCCTGGGAGCTTGGCGCGACCGATTCGCAGATGCAATCTGCCCTTCAGAGTATCCGCTCGGCCCAGTGGCGCTGGGACTACATCGCTGCGAGCCATGGCGTCGGATTCCATGCTCCGCAGGAGGCGCTCCGCGTCCTGGGGCTCGGGCTCGAGCATGCGCAGGCCGCGCGGATCGCCCTGGCGCACATCCTGGCTGAGCTCGGCCACACGGGACCCGTGCAGCTCCCGGACATCTCCACCAAGGAGGCCGTGATGGCCTACCTGGACATCAACACGCAGCAACTCGTCCAGGAGAAGGAGCGTTTCATGGAGGTCGTACTGCCCCAATGGGAGCAGCGAGCGGCGCAGCGTCAGCGGGACTGGGACGGGGACTGATCGAGGCGATCAGCCTCCCATCACCGCGATCCTGACCCGACGATTCTCCTGGCGGCCTTCGGCCGTCGCGTTGGACGCCAACGGGTGGTATTCGCCCAGACCTACGATCTCGACCCGTCTACCGTCGACTCCGTGGCTCTGCTGGAGGTAGCGGGCAACGGTGCCCGCCCGTGCTGCAGACAACTCCCAGTTCGAGGGATACTGCTGGCGAAGGTTCGGCCCGATCGGTCGATCGTCGGTGTATCCCTCGATTCGGATTTCCCTACCCGGAAACTCGTTTTGGAGGCGCCGCGCAACCTCGCCGAGCCGACTCGCACCCTGAGAAGTGAGTTCTGCGCTGCCGCTCTCAAAGAAGATGTCAGTCGGCAACACGGCTACGGTCTCGCCACGCTCTCCTCCGCCACCACGCTCCATCATCTGCCGGAGACGGTAATCGAGTTCTTGATTCTCGGCGCGCAGGCGTTCGATCTCCGCGTACG
>JBJHBB010000322.1:1327-3693 GCA_050485265.1 Rhodothermales bacterium
TTCGAGATCCTCACGCAGCAAAGCCAGTTCATCGGGCTCGGCGGTCTGGGCTGAGCCGGCACATCCGGCGACGAGTGGGAGCGCGATTATCAGCGCAACTGCGAGCGGAGCGACGCGAATCAAGGGTGCGGACATCTGCATGGCGTTTACGTTCGCGCCGAAGATAATGCGCGCCCAGCGCCGACCGACACGACTACGAAAGCGGTTTCAGCTATTCCGCAACTGGTCAACCAGTGCAACATATTCGTCGCGTGCGTCCTCGGTCGACATTCCCTGCAACATGGCCCAGGCATCGTACTTGGCACGCCCTCTGAGGTCCAGCATCCCGGGTCTCCTTCCGTCCACGTCACCCTGGGTCGCCTGTTTGTACAGTGCGTAAAGCTTCAGCAAGGTATCGTTGTCGGGCCGGTTCGGTAACTCCTGTACGTCACGAACGGCAGCTTCGAACCCTTCGGTCGCATCGTCTGACATGGAGGCGCTGGTTTGAGGTGAGGTGCTCTCGTAAGTTTTTGCACACGCCCCAGGTTCCACGTCAAGCATGCCTGACTTCAGTGTCGAGATCGCCTGCATCGGGCGAGGATGTCGCAGCGTCGCGGGTGTGGACGAGGCGGGTCGGGGGTGCCTTGCCGGGCCGGTGGTCGCAGCTGCCGTAGTTCTGCCGCTGGATGCGGATCTCCCCCACCTGGACGATTCCAAGAGGCTCCCCGCTGCTCTGCGGGAGACGCTGCTACCGGTCATTCAGCGTCAGGCCCACGCGGTGGGGATCGGTGTATCAAGTGTAGAGGAAATCGAGCGATTCAACATCCTGAACGCCACCTTTCACGCGATGCGTCGAGCCGTGGCGAACCTTGCTGTTACCATAGACCACGTGCTGGTGGATGGCAATCGGCCCATCCCGGACGCCCCATGGCCGCAGCAGACCGTCGTGGGTGGCGATGGCGTAAGCCTGTCGATCGCGGCTGCCTCGGTGGTAGCGAAAGTCACCCGAGACCGACTGATGCAAGATCTAGGGGACGCGTTCCCCCACTACGGGTTCGCCCAGCACAAGGGGTACGCGACGACGGCGCATTACGACGCCCTTCGAGAGCACGGTCCATGTGAGGCACACCGGCGAACGTTTCGGCTGGCGTGATTACCGGTCCTGCTCCACGTCGGTCAAGTTCGTCACGGCCAGAACCACTGCAGCCGCTATGTCCGGCGGTCCCATCTGGTCGACGTCGATGATCGCGTCGGCCTGCTCGTAGAATCGGCGGCGCTTGGCGACGATGGCCTCGATACGTTCCTCCAACTCGCCGCGATTGAGAGCCTGACCATCCTCGCTCTTTAACAATGGCCGAGCTTGGTCGGCGGCAAGCCGGTCGGCGAGCGTCGTAGTCTGAGCACGTAGATACACCACCCGGCCGCCATCCTTGGCCATCGCCATCGTGGCCTCGGAAATGAGCGCACCGCCACCGGTTGCGATCACGACAGACTCCTCCTCATCGAGGACCTGGGACAGCACGGCTGTCTCCAGAGCGCGGAAGACGCCCTCACCCCGTTCCTTGAACAGGGTCTCGATCGGCCTTCCCGCCACCTGCTCGACGCGGTCGTCCAGATCGAGGAACGCGAAGCCGAGTTGATCAGCCACGAGCGGTCCAACGGTGGACTTGCCGCTTCCCATGAAGCCGGTCAGTACGACCCGAGGTGAATGCATGCGCTAGCAGGAAGAGGTCTTTGGACGCGGTATCTTGCGGCACTCAATGTAGTGCATTGCGGCGTGCCCCGTTACCGTCTGTTAATAGAGTATGACGGCACCGGATTCTCGGGGTGGCAACGCCAGGAGGGTGTCCCGACCGTCCAGCAGGAGCTCGAGGACGCGCTGTCGACGGTCGTCCGGGAGCCCCTAACGCTGCACGCTAGCGGCCGCACGGACGCGGGCGTAAACGCCTCCGGGCAGGTTGCGCACTTCGATTCCTCGAACACCCTTGAGGTGAACGAGGTCCAGCGAGCGGTGAACGGCCTCCTACTTCACACATGCGGAGGGAAAGTGGTTGTGCTTGCCTTCGAGGCCACCTCGGTGGACTTCCACGCGCGCTACGATGCCCGGCGCAGACAGTACGTCTATCTGGCAACCGATCGTCCTCGGGCAATCGAGCGAGAGCACAGGTGGCTCATCCGCTCTAGACTCAACTGGGATCGCATGAACGAGGCCGCTCAGACTCTGATCGGGAAGCATCACTTCGGATCCTTCTGCATCACGAAGTCGACGACCAGAAATCGCGTTTGCACGGTCAACCACGCAGCTTGGACTGAACAGGAGCGACTCGGCGATTGGGCGTTCACGATAGAGGCCAACCGCTTCGTGCACGGTATGGTGAGGGCGATTG
>JBJHBB010000323.1:0-3692 GCA_050485265.1 Rhodothermales bacterium
GTCGCTCGGCCTTGGCCTACGGGTGGTGGCAGCGGGCCTCGTGGGGCTTTACTACCTGGTCAACAATGTGCTGATGCCGACCTACACGCGTCAGAACATTGAGGTAACGGTGCCGGAGGTCCGGGAGCTCACGTATGAGGAGGCTTCAAGGCTCGTCGAGGGCCGACGGTTGCAGGCAGAGCGGCGGGATCAGCCATTCAATCCTGCGTTTCCTCGCGATGTCGTGCTTGACCAGAATCCGTCGGCCAATGCCAGCGTGAAGCCTGGGCGTCGGGTGTACCTATATGTTAACTCCGGTACGGAGCGGACGGTGTCAATGCCGGAGTTGCGGACCCTGACGGAGGGCGTCGCCCGATCTGAGCTCTCGGAGTTGGGAATCACCGAGGTCGAGGTGCGCATCGATGAGAGTCCATCGCCATTTGCGGGGACCGTGACGCGGCAGCAGCCCGACGCGGGTACTTCGATCCGTACTTCAGAGTCGGTTGTGCTCTGGCTGAGCCCCGGTCCTGGCGTCGCCCGAGTAACCGTCCCCGATGTCCGTGGCATGAGTTACGATGCGGCCGCAGAGGCGCTTCAGAGCGCTGGTCTGTGGGTCGACCCCACGCGAAGTGTAAGCGGCACAATCACTAGGCAGGAGCCGTCGGCAGGGGGTAGTGCCCGGATCGGATCCGAAGTGAGATTGTCTTCGGTGCCGATTGACGAAGAGCGGGAAGATTACTTCGACGACCTTCCCGAGTTCGAGGAGGGCATCCCGGAGGATGGCGATCCGACCCCTGAGATTCCGATCGACGAGCCGGAGCGTGATGCTGGTCGTATCGACTGGTAGCGCCTAGGCCTCCTCCAGGTAGACGGTGGGCTGGCCTGACACGTCTACCAGCACACGCTCCTGGTGCTTGGTTGGGATTTGCTGTCCGAGATAGTCGGGCTGGATCGGGTATTCCCGATGTCCGCGGTCGATGAGCACGGCGAGTTGGATCGAGGCTGGGCGCCCGTAATAGAGTATCGCGTCCATCGCAGCCCGGACCGTGCGGCCTGTGAACAGGACATCATCCACGAGGATGACATCACGGCTCTGTACCAGCGGGGGCGGATCCAGAGGCGTCGCAGGTTCAGGTTCGGGGAGGTCGTCCCTAAAGGGCGTCACGTCAAGGGCGTAGACAGGTGGACGCTCGCCTTCAATCCGCGCGATCACGTCAGCCACCTGATTCGCGATCGCGACACCGCGGGACACGATTCCAAAGATGACGGTCCGACGGCTTCCGCGGTTTCGCTCCACGATCTGGTATGCGAAGCGGTTGAGCGTGCGTTGGACGCGCTCGGGTGACATCAGGAGAGTTCTGGCCACGGGCTACGCTCTGGCTCTGATGAGAAGGTCCCTTCGATTTGCAGGTATGTCCGGCCGCCTAACTGAACGCGCGCTCCGTCGTCGACCAGGTCTAGGACTCCACCTCGACGTGACAACTGTCTGGCGTTGAGTTCAGTTCGCCCCAGCAGCCTTGCCCAGAATGGTGCCAGCGTGCAATGAGCAGAGCCAGTCACCGGGTCCTCGTCCACGCCGAGTGCCGGCGCAAAGAAGCGCGATACAAAGTCGTGCGAGGTGCCGCGCGCGGTGACGATTACGCCTCTCGAGTCGACGGTTCTCAGCACTGCAAAATCGGGCTGGCAGGCGGCGACCGCATCCTCATTCTCAACCTGAACGAGGAAGTCGAACCGGGTGCGGCCAACGAACTCCGCGTGCGGGACGCCCAGGCCGTCAAGCAACCCGGCTGGCGGATCTGCTTCAATCGGCGGAGTGGCCGGGAGGTTGAGCCAGATGCATCCCATGTCCCGTCCCGGCTGGCGGGAGGCGGTAAGTCGCCCACTTCTGGTCAGGAAGGTTGCCGGTTCGTCAGGCGCCAGCCGGGCGGAGTGCCAGAGTGCGTGCGCGGCCGCAAGGGTGGCGTGGCCGCAAAGGTCCACTTCAGTGGCCGGGGTGTACCAGCGCAGGAGGAATGCGTCCGCCCGAGGGACAACGAACGCCGTCTCGGAGAGGCCTATTTCATTGGCCACCTGCCGCATCCAGCGGTCGGGCGGGGGGTGCTCAAGGATGCAGACGCCAGCCGGGTTGCCGGAGAACGGCCCGTCAGTGAAAGTGTCGACCCAGTAGAACGGGACGGGCATGGTGGCGCGCGACGGCTGGTGACGTTCCCGGCTGGCGCCTACGCGGCGCTGGCCAGCGGGCGGTTCGGACAGCTAACCCGGCGGCACCGGCCGTAGACGTGCAGAGCGTGGTGCGTGACCTCAAAGTCGAAAATCTCCGACAGCGTGTCTTGTATCGCCTGGAGCCGTGGGTCGCAGAACTCCAGGATCTCTCCGCAGTCCACGCAAATAAGGTGATCGTGCTGCCAGTAGGCATACGAGCGCTCGAACTTCGCCTGGTTCTTGCCGAACTGGTGCTTCACCACCAGGTCACAGTCCTGCAACAGCTCGAGCGTGTTGTAGACGGTCGCGCGGCTGACGCGGCTGCCTCGCTGCTTCATGCGGACGAAGAGCGCGTCGGCGTCGAAGTGGTCCGCGTTCGAATAGACCTCTTCCAGGATGGCGAACCGCTCAGGCGTCTGCCGGAGGCCCTGCTGGCGCAGATACTCGCGAAACAGACGCTGGACCTCGTCGATTTGTGCCTGGGGGAGGGAAGCCATGGCGCGAGACAATCGGTGCGGACTAACCGGAGGTCGCCGGGGCGGTTCCGGTGCGAAGAGTCTCGATGTCAGCCCAGATTCGGCCGTGAATGTCGTCTGGCGCGGCGGTGCCGTCCAACATCACCACGCGACCGGGCTCCGCGATCGCGACGGCGCGGTAGCCGTCCCTGACGCGCTCGAAGAAGCTCTCCCCCGCAGCCTCCATGCGATCCTCCGGTCCGCCCCGTCGGGATGTGGCCACGGCCAGCGGCACATCCAGCACGTACGTGCGATCCGGCGACAGACCCTGCGTCGTGAACCGGTGGAAATCTGCCAGCCAGCCCGGATCGGCGAGCTTTCGGCCGGCGCCCTGGTACGCCGTCGTCGAGTCGAAGAATCGGTCGCAGATCACCAGTCGCCCGCTGGCGAGGGCTGGCCGGATCACGGACGAGACCAGTTGCGCTCGTGCTGCCGCAAACAGCAGCAGCTCGGCCCGCGGGTCAACGGCGCCCTCCGGGTCGAGAAGCAGGGCACGGATCCGTTCCGAGAGCGGCGTCCCGCCGGGCTCTCGAACCGCCAGCGGGTCCTGGCCCTGCTGGCGGAGCCGCTCGATCAGGCGAGCCACCTGTGTACTTTTTCCGCACCCATCGATGCCTTCGAAGGAGATCAGCAGCGCGCGCTCGGAAGCCATGTGCGGTGAATGCAGGGGGAAAAGGCGCCCTCGAAGTCGGCGGGGGGAACATACCCCATGGGCCGGGTATGAAGCGCACGCGACGGCCCGGTATTTGCCAGGGTTGCATTACCGGCGGGCCCCCTTAAATTGCCCGAGACGTTCGCCCCCCGGGGCCCGATCGCCTCCCGAGGCGCCCTGGCTCCCGACCCCGTAGAGCGCACATAACGTATGTTTGAGTTCGACGACTTCGACGATCCGCAGAGCCGCGACGACCTGGACGAACTCGTCCTGGCCTACGAAGAAAGCCGCCGCAATGGGGACTCGGCGTACTTCGACTCTGACGCACTCGAGGAGATCGCGAC
>JBJHBB010000324.1:0-3685 GCA_050485265.1 Rhodothermales bacterium
CACGCCGGCGTGACCGTGGAGATCGCGCTAGACCCGCACGGAGTAGAAGGATCCGGGGTTTTCATGGAAATGGTAGGCGTCCGAGGCCTCCAGCCACGGCTGTCCGGCGGGATTGGTGCGCTGTTCCAGGGGCAGATACCCGAACTGGCGGCGGATGCGGTTGAAGGCCGTATCGACGTCGGTGGCGGTGGTGACCTCGAAGTTGAGGACCTCGTTCGCGTATTGCTGTTGGCCGGAGGCCTGGCTGCTGGATCCGGCCGTGGAGCTGCTGGACGTCGTCGGCCGCGTCTCCTCAATCACAATGCAGCCGGACAGGGCCGCGATAGCGGCACCGGCGAGGAGGGTGCGGGTGATCGTTCCGTTCGTCATGGAGTGTCTCCTTCTTCCTTGGTTGGGTCATCGGCGGCTACGCGCGATGCGATCGTGGGTTCTGGCTTCGTGGGTACGCGGGTGACCGCGGCCCATTGCCCTCTGCGCCAGTCGGCGCTTTCGTCGGCCTCCTTCCCGGCCGCCTGGTCGCTGTGCGCCTCAAAGCGGGTCGTGGCGACCACGCGACCGAGTTCCACCAGTTGGGCTTGATACAAGGGCATGGCTCAGCGAACCTCGTCCGGGTGCGTCCACTCGCCGCACCAGTGGATCGCCTTCGTAAGGGGGAACGGTCCGTCGCTCTCGCCTATGGGCTGCAGCAGTCCCGGAGGGTGGCGCCGGCAGGAGCCTTCATTGGTGCTCAGACGGTGCCAGTAGATGCAGGCATCGCAGCGCGCACGGGCGAATGGGGTCTCAGGCATCCGTCCCTCCCGCGCTCTCGTCACGTCGCCGGAACGTCACGTCCTCGACGCGCGCAAGGTCCAGATCGACGGCGGACGCGCGGACTTCGAGGCGGGATCGTTCCTCGCCGGTCTCGCGGTCGCTCCATGTGGACTCGAACAGCTCTCCCTCGACGTGTACCCGAGCGCCCTTGGGCAGCAGGCGCGCGGCCTGTTCGGCACGGGGGCCCCACAGGGCCACGTCCAGCCAGAACCCGCCCTTATCTTCAAAGCCGCCGTTGCCATCGGGCTTCGGACGATCAAAGAAGATCCGGAGGTTGGTGACGGGGGTGGACTCGCCGCCGCGTTCGGCATGACGAAGCGTGGGTGCCGCGCCCAGATTGCCGCGACCGGAAAAGGTATTGGACATGAGTTACACCGGACATGGGTTCGATGCCAGCCTGCATTCGGTGGGCGGTGCGATCCACGGTAATCCGTTATCGTCCGGACGTGAGTTTCACCGTGCGGTAAGGGGTGGCGCCGTGATCGACGGTGTTCATCAGATCGAAGTACTGTCCGGCCGCACGTTCGTGCGCCCGGACCAGGGCGTGGACCGATTCCGGTGATGAAGCCTGCTCACTGAAGTGGGTGTGGAGATTTGCCTCGGCTAGTGCCCGCTGGACCCGCTGGATCGGCTCGAACCAATGACCGCTGCAGTGGATCCACAGGGCTTCGAGCTCGGAATGGTTGCTGCAACGGCCACGTTCATCCCGAATGGTGGTCGCGAGCGATTCCATTGCGGAGCACGCCTGCTGAACGCCAGGGTCTTCCTGGTCCACGCCCCGCAATGCGTCCCGGGTGATCGCCGATGTCAGTCGATTGAGCTCGTCCATGTAGCTCCAGCGGCTGTCGAAATCCTCTGGATCGAGATTGTGCTCGTGGCACCAGTGGCGAAATGGATGTGTCATGCACCCCCCCCCCTGGTCTGGCTCAGGACTTCCGGGTCTTGCGTCGCCACTGGTCTTCCAACGCGTTCAGCGCTTCGATCTGTGCCACCAGATCCTTGAGGCGCAGCCGCTCGTAGTTCCTCCTGCGGTGCTCGAACGTGAGGATCCGCCCTCGACGCTCGATCTTCAGCCACGCCAGACGCGTCCGCAGGGGCACGCCCTCGCGGGAAAGTGCCTCCTGCAGCATGTCCGACGTAAACATCAGCCAGGACTGGCCGATGCCGTCGAATCCACGTAGACGCCACCGGAACACGGACCCACCTTCGCGTCGGGAGCGATGGATCGCAGGATGCGCGACCCACGGCCGACGATAGGTGTCCTTGAACTCCTGCACCAGCTGGTCCATCTGGTCATCGATCTGCCGTAGCTCGGTTTCGAGAACCTGCATTCGCTTACTCGCGTCAGCGAGTTTCATGTATCCCTCTCCAGTGGCCCCGCGCCCCCCTTACCCTTAAAGGGCCCTTTAGGGCATAACTACATTGCAGGCCTCCGGCCATAACTACTCCCCGTGCATCTGAGCCAGGCGACCGAACAAGGTCCATCACGTTCCGGTTTCCTGAGCCACGGCCGAGCCGTAGGATTCGGCCCGTTCGCCTGCAGGGGCGTCGGCTTCATCATCGTCCTCGTCGTCATAAAGCCCCGGGGGCGGCTCGCTGCGCGCCTTCGGGTCCCGAATGTCGGGTGCCACCGGCGCCCGCAGTTTCCCCTCCAGGACTTCCTTCGGCGGCATGCCGAGGTTCTCGATCGCCTTCCGGGCTTTCGCTGTGCCAGCGGCCACGTCGTCTCGGGTCACGCCCTGATACTGGAATCCCTGCGGTGCATTGAACGCACTGCGGACCAGTCGGCCACCCTGATACAGCATCCGCTCGCTCTCGTCCCGGCCCATGAGCCCGACGTGGCGTGCGGTCAGGATGGCGCGTGCGGTTCGATCGAAGTCGGCGATCAGGTAGGCGCCCATAAATCCGTAGGGGTTCGAGAACTCCAGTGGGACGGTGCACGGACTCTGGCTCTGAGCCACATCGATCTCGATACCGGGCATCGAGGCCAGGAGGCGCTCGGTCTGTTCCCGGAGGGCATTGATGCCCTCGCGGTTCTCCGTGAGGGACTCATAGGTCTGCAGCAGTTTCCAATCCGCCCACGGGTCGTCCAGGGCCGCCGCTCGCCAGATCCGCCGCATCGTGGTCGCGAAGCGCACGAGTCCGATGATGGGTGCCTTCTTCTCGCTTGCGCCTCGTCCATGCACCAGCCGCTGCGCCTGGCGCGTCTGGATCTCCATCGCGGCGGACCCGCGCAGGCCTCCGGGTGACGAACTGGCGGTACGCCAATCCACGATCGGGTCGGCCTCGTTCGGCATGGGTTTCGTGTCGGCCATAGTCGCCTCCTAGTTTCGTGAGTACCGGCAGATCCCGGTCAGCGTGTTCTATCACCGCCCTCGGATTCCTGGCAGGCCAAATCCCAAATGGTCTGCCAGGGGGCTTCCGGGCGGTGATGATAAAGATCGGAACCTTCCATAAAGAGCCTGATGGCCGTAAGCGCGGACGCCTGGAGATCCGGATCGAGTCCTCGTAGATCGGACAGGTCGAGCGGCCATTCCGGCGCGTTGTAGCAGGCGAGCAGCACGCGACGAACGGAGCGCGATTGTCCGCTGCGACCCAATGCGACGAGCAGCAGTCGATCCAGGGCCTGATCTACGTCTACTGTGGCAATCCTCGGCACGGCCGTTCCCCTCTGGTCTGGCTCAGGGTGTAACGGGGTTACACCCCCCTCTGGTCTGGCTCAGGGGGTGGGACAGTGTCCCCCCCTCTGGTCTGGCTCAGGGTGTAACGGGGTTACACCCCCCTCTGGTCTGGCTCAGGGTGTAACGGGGTTACACCCCCCTCTGGTCTGGCTCAGCGCTCCCAAACCGCGTCCACGCGCCGCTGGATCTCCTCC
>JBJHBB010000325.1:0-3683 GCA_050485265.1 Rhodothermales bacterium
GTCATTATCGACGGCTGATCGAAGTACTTCAGCTTAGCTGAATCAGGGGGACTGCGCACTGCGCGGTCCCCCTTTCTTTGAGATGGCGGTCATACAGCACTAGAAGGGGGTATAGGAAGCGCGGTCCTTCGTGAATCCGGAGGACGTACGTCGGATTAGGTGGCGGTCGTTGTTTATTGTGTCTGACGGCAGGTAGAGAGCATGAACGCGCATCGACTGATTCCACGGCTTGCAGTGGTGGGAGTCGTCCTGATCCCACTGCTAGGTGCGTGCACCTCAAGTAAGGAGGTCGGAAGCCACGCCCGGGAGTTGACGTCTCTTGATCGGTTGAGTCTCCCAAGTGCCGATCTTTTGGAAGAGCGCCTACGCGGTTCCGTCGAGTCAGCGGTCAGCGTTGAATCCGCGTCGGTATCGCCACGCTTGCTGGAGATGTACCTGTCTCAATCGGGCGTGGCAGAGGTCGACTCCGCACTTGTGTGGCAGTCGTATCGGAGCATGCTGTCATCGGCGGCATCCTATGCAGACGACACATCTCGGGCGCACCTGCTACAACACCTGGCACTCTCCGAGCTGTTGTACGCGGAGGAACGGCTTCAGGACGAGGGTTTGGAGCAGCGTGCGGAGCGCGCGCTATCGTGGTGGGTGGATCGCGAGACAGCGCCCGCTACGGGCATCAATGACAGGCTCATGACGCATCTGTCAAGGGTTGAACTGGCTCGACAGCAGTACCCCTCAGCTAGTAGCCGCACCGGGCTTGACGCGCGAGGGGAGACGCTCGTGAGGTATGGCTCGCCCACACGAGTGCGCCAGGTCAGTTTCAATGAACCGGAGTTGCTGCAGGCTTTTTTGCGGGATGGCTTGCCGGTCCGGCCACGAGACTTTCCTGGCAATGAGTTCTGGCTGTACGACCAGTTGGGTCACATGGGGATGTTCTTGTTCGTTTCAGGTCCCCGCGAAACTGAGTACGAACTGGGATCCGTGAATGACCTCGTGCCTCGTCAGTTGAGGTCCAGGGGGGTGAGCGGTTCGTCACGGGGGGATCGCTATGCGATGGCCGCGCTACGGACGATGCGCCACGTGTTTTCGCAGTTGTCGTTGTTCCATCCCCTATATGGTGGCCGCTATTCCACCGTCTCGGATTATGTGAGCTTCCAGGAGGAACGAGCCTTCACGCGGCGTGGTGGAGGACGGCAGCACACACCCGTGGCTGGTCAGCTCGACATTTCGCGCACGCTGGAGTCGGCGATCTCACGGAACGAGTCCGAAGATCGCACGATTCGCGAGCGACGATCAGCAGCGCTTCCGATTCAGTATGCCGGCGCTGAAGTAGAACCGCTGCCTGTTTCGGTACGCACGGTGAGGCGTGTGGCTGATGATGGTTCGACGTCGGTCATGATGTTCTGGAGAACGACAGAAGCCGGTCGCGATGCATGTATTCGCGCCAGCAATCGCGTTCCCCGAGTGCACCACTCACGCGCAGTCGCGTACGAAGAGCGTTTCTCAGCCCAGCGAGCCATGCTTGATCACACGGAGGCTGCTGACGATTGGGAACGCGTCTACCGACATGAGTTCGAACTCGCGACTCGGCTTGATGAGGTCGCCATACAACTTGACGGGTTTCCGGACGGCTATCACGCCCGGTGCAGCGGCGCTGCGAGAACTGGTCCTCTCGAACCCATCGACTTGCGCGAGGCCGGTGTGGCTTTGAGTGACCTCCTGCCCTTCGAGGTTGAAGACGTGGTCGATACTCGGCGTAAGCTGACCGAGACGGCGTTCTCGCTGGACCAACTCACACCGTACTTTGATCTGAGTGTTGCCGGCCAGGAGGCTGTAGGCGTTTACTTCGAGGTGTACGCGGGCACCGATCTGGATGATCGATACATGCTCGAGTACGAGGTCGTTCAGCGCATGCCGGGAGCGATTTTCCGACGCGGATCGACTCGAACCTCCATCTACCAGGCGCGACAGGCGCGGGTGCAGAACCGCCTGCCGGCCGCGTTCCTCGTCGACCGGTCAGAGTGGGCGGGTGCCGAAGCGGTCGAATTGATCGTAACCGTCACCAATCTGGAGACAGACGTATCCGTTCAACGTTCGCTCTCGTTCACAACCGGGCTAGAGCGTCGCTAGGAGCGGTATTTTCCCTGGGTGAGCAGACAGCCGCAGGATTTCTTCGATCGGGTCTATGAGGTCGTCGGCCAGATTCCCCCTGGCAAGGTCACGACCTACGGACACATTGCGGCCCACCTGGGAACGAAGCGTTCCGCGCGAGCAGTGGGCTGGGCCCTGAATAAGGCGGCAGGTACCGATCTTCCCTGTCACCGTGTAGTCAACCGTCGCGGTGCGCTCACCGGAGCCCGACATTTCGAGGGGCCCGGGGTCATGGAAGAACGACTGCGCTCCGAAGGGGTGCTTTTCAACGAGCACGACGAGGTGCGGCTCGACCTGCACCTGTGGATTCCGGCCGATTGAGCCGGCCAACGACGACGATTCGCGAAACTCGACAGGGCAATCCATATTGCCCACCACATGTGAAGAGACCATGAAGAGCCGCAAATGGTCCACATGCGCGTGCCCTACATGATGGCCAATAAGCCCGCCTCGGGCTTAACGTGTCCTTAACACGGTGGTGGTCGTCCAACCGCGGCCGTGTCCATCTGACAGGCTTCACTCCTTCCAACCCATCGGAGGGCACACCATGAGGAGACGACTAATCCTCCTCGCGGTCGCTGTGGCCATCGTGCCGACCACAGCGCTCGCGCAGGGGACAATCACTGGAATCGTCACCGACGACACGGGCGCATCGTTGCCCGGAGCCAACGTCGCCGTGATGGAGACGCAATTGGGTGCTGCTACCACCCCGGATGGTCGGTACACCATCGACAATGTGCCGGCCGGCACCCATATCGTTGCGGCCTCGTTTGTGGGCTACACGACGCAGCAGCAGGAAGTCACTATCGAGGACGGACAGACGCTCACGATCGATTTCAGGCTTACGCTAGGTGTGCAGCTGGACGGGGTCACGGTGGACGCCCTCGGCTTCGCGCAGAATCCCGATCGGCTCGGGACGGCCCAGAGCACCGTAGGAGGCGATGCCCTCGTCCGTTCTGGAGAGACCAACATTCTGCGTGGCCTCTCAGCTAAGGCGCCGGGTCTAAATATCACAGCCAGCGGTGGCGACCCCGGTTCCTCTACTCGAATCCTGATCCGTGGCCAGACGACGATTACCGGAAACAACCAGCCTCTGATCGTGATCGACGGTGTGCCGGTGTCCAACGCGACCTTCGGAAGCAGCGTCGAGGGTGTCCAGCAGGCGAGCCGCTTGAATGACATCAACCCGGACGACATCGAGTCCATCGAGGTCTTGCGATCCGCCTCCGCAGCAGCACTCTGGGGTTCACGCGCGCAAAGCGGGGTGCTGGTCATCACCACGAAGAGTGGAAGGGGTCGGGTACGTCCGAACGTGAGTTTCCGCAGCACCGTCTCCTTCGACGAAGTGAACAAGACGGCTCCGCTGCAGACGGCGTACAGCGGTGGCATCAACGGCTTCTTCCAGTTGATTCCGTCCGGCGGCCTCACCTGGGGCGATCGCATTGGAGACCGTTCAGGCGGCCCAGACAACGTCAACGACGCCGAGAATGCCCCGGTCGCTGTAGGTCAGCAGACTGGTACGCACTACTACACCA
>JBJHBB010000326.1:0-3679 GCA_050485265.1 Rhodothermales bacterium
GTGCTGTCGTAGCCCTTCACTCCGACCATTTCAGGCTCGAACAGTTCAAGCGCGAAGAACGGACCGCCGGACACGACTCCGAACCCGTCTCCCTGAACGTCGATGCCCAGCACATCGAGTTCCACCGTTCCGCTGTTCGAAAGTAGAAAAGAGAGGCCCTCTTCGTACGTCACGAAGACATCACCGAAGTCGAGGGTCGCCGGCTCGACAGTTGTCTGTGGAACCCCCATCACCTCCAGGTGGGCCGGAACACGAAGCCGCGGAGTTGCAGGGCTATTGGAGTTGAGAGTGATCGCCGACTGGTAACTGCCCTCCAGCAAAGAACCGGGATCGAACGTGGCAGTCAGCTCCTGATGGCTGCCCGGCATGACCGTCCCGGCGGCGGGCTCCACACTCGCGATCCAGGTAGGGGTCGCGGCAATCCGAACAGCCAGATTGTTACGGAAGAACGAGTCGTCGTTGAAGGCGAGCTGTAGCCCGTCGGACCCGTCGTGATTTTCTATGCCGACGGCGAAAGAGCTTGACGACACCGGAACGGGGCTGATCGAGAGGTACTGGAACAGGATGTCACCGGTCGGCTCCAGGATCAACTGGAAAGTCAGCTCAGAATCGAAGTTGGCATTAGCGTAGAGTTCCTGCCACTGCACCACGAAACGGCCCTCGGCGTCCATGCCTGCGTATATCCCGCCGCGGTCCGACCAGATGCGCAAGTTCTTCCACAGAGGCGCGATGAAGTGCGACGGGTAGGTCTCCATCGGGATGGGTCGAGGGAGACTGCTGAAATAAGGGTACTGCTGCAGAAAGGTCACGGCTCCGAACCGCGAAACGCGCAGGCTGGTGTGCTCCTCACCGTAATACGGGAAGGCGAACGGAAGCTGTACCTCGATGAATGTGGACGAGCCGAGGTCCAGCCACGTCTCCGGGCTCCTGATGTCGACCCAATCGAAGGCCGGCCCACCTGGCTCCGTCGACTCCGTCCACCGATAGCCGTAGGTGTCTTCGCCCTGGCCGTTGCCAAAACGATCGACCGTGAAGTCCAGCGGCCCCTCCCCCGGATTCGATACCGTTAGAGTCCGTTGCTCGGACTCGCCGCTCGTCAACTCGATTGACACCGATTCAGGTTCGACCGTGATTTCGGGAGCAGGTTGCGCATTTCCAGACAGCTGGACGACGGCCTGCGGGAGGTTCGAGGCATTGCTGCCGAGGACCATTGAACCGACATACTGGCCAGGCTCGGCAGGTATGAATCGAACGCCGAACGTCGCGCTCTCGCCGGGCACGAGGGTCAGGGGGAGGTTCAGCGGTTCGAGCGGACCAACGATCCAGTCGGAGCTGCTGAATGCGGCAGACGCAATTTCGAGGTTCGCGGTCCCCGGATTCAATAGCGTGAGCATGCGTGTGGCGGACTGACCGGCGACGACGGTGCCGAAATCCAGCTCAGTGGCGGAGAGTTCGAGGAGCGACACGCCCGTCACGGCAATCGTCACGGGCACCACCAGGGAGTCGTTCGTCGGGCCATCGGTTGTGATCAGGATCTCCCGCAGGTAGGTGCCCTCGATGAGGTCGGCCGCGTTAGCGGTAAGCCCGACTTCGATGCTTCCCCCTGGTGGGATCGGGCCACTCGAAAAGTCGGAAGTAAGTACCTGATCATTGGCGAGGTGGAGCGCTGCCATCACCCATCCCCCGAAATGGTAGATCTGCCATCCGTACTCACCGTTGGCGTACTGGCGGCCGCTCCCATCACCGGCATACGATTCTGTCCGCGCGACTCTACCGCCGGTCACATTCACGAGCACGAAGAACTGCTCGCCCTCCTGGAACTGGAGCGGTTCATTAAGCGGCACCTGCACGCTCTGAATCGGGGCTCCCCCAACCTCGATGCTCCCACCGCCTATGGGCTCGAGCGAGAGCGGCCAGTGCTGTTGCGCGGGATTCACCGGGCGGATTTCGATCTCGATCTGCGCGATGTCGACCCCACTGTTGCGGCCTACAAGAACTGACGCTGCATCCAGGGTGAAGTCGTGGGGAGCCAGGTATCTCACCGCTACATTATGGTGAATGGTCACCTGTGGCGGTTGACTGGTGTAGTAGTGCAGGGAGTCTGCGACGTCGGCCGGCCCTGTAGACAGGCGGACGCTTTGTGGCTCAGCCCCGTTGTTGATGAGTTGCAGGGAGTGCGAGACCTGGCTCCCGGCGTCGACGGCGATGGAGATTTCCTGTGGCACAGCACTGATCAGCGGCTGTGCGACGACGACTCCGGGAAGGAGAGCGAGCACTGCAAGTTTCGTCCAGCGTCCTACCCTGGAGCCAGAAGTGAGCGCGGGCATGGCTGAAACCAATCGATTGAGTCGGTGCGGGATGGGCTATCGTCCGACACGCTCGACCTCACGAGGCTACGTTTCGGACTCCCCACAATGTCGCTTCGCAGAAGCCCGGCGTGGGCAACGAAGAAGTCACATCTGAATAACATCGACGCACGACCTGTGCCCGTCCAGGACGTAGTGATGATGCCCGAGTTGCACTGAGGACTGGCTCGAGCCATGTATGCCGGCCACAAAAAAAGCGGGGCCGGCAGAACCGACCCCGCGCGGGATGATGCCTTATCCCTTCTTACAGGATGTTGGCGTAGAAGCGGAAGCGTCGCTCATCGATATCGCGGTCGAGCGAGACCGGGCGCTGGCCATTGGCCCATGCCGGGGCGCTGCGGCCCACCATCGAGCGCTCACTGTAAAAGTGGCGGGTCGTGGTCTCGAACGGACGCTCGTACGCCGGTGCTTCAGAGACGAACTCGGCGATCGCTACCGCGGTGGCCCAACCCGGCTCCTCACAGTCCTGCGTGAGGTTCGCATAGTGGGCACGCTTCGGCGCGTTGTGGTTGAACGCGCTGAACTGCCACGGGTCGAGGACCACGCCTCGGTAAGTGTTCTCGCCGCGGTAAGCGGTCTCGACGCGGTTGCGAACCACCCAGGCCACGAGCTCCTGCTCGTCGGCGCGCTTGGTCTCCGAGTAGATCACGCGGGCAAGCCAGAGCACGTCCTCGTCGATCGTGTGCGACTCTGTGGTCTCGACCTTCGGTGCGGCCGTGGTGACCTCGGCGATAAGCTCCTCATCGACCGAGGTGAACACGATGGCTACGGCGAGTACCAGGATCGCGAGTACGCCGGCGACGGCTCCGATAAGCTTCTTGTTGATAAACATTGTCATGGCATTCTCCTGTAAGGGTGACCCGATCTCGGGGAGGCTCTCCCCCTCGGTTGCTTTGTCTACCCGTACTAATGCCAAGACCCTGCCGGGGGAATCCCCTATCCACCCGGGGGGATGGAGGTTTGGTTAAGACCCCCTTCGGCACAGAATCGCCGTTCTTAGGCCATACTAAGGGGTCGGGATTAACCACCCATTCACACGAGGGCCAAGGCTCCGGGGCCTGGTCCCCCGGCGCCCTCGGGGCGTCCCCTATGATGGGCATATGTGCGTCCTGGTGTGCACACCGGCCGCGCCCGGCTTCCTGCCCGAACACGACCGTGAAGCGCTAGAAATCCGTCCTCCTGCTAGAATCGAGCGGCTAGCGCCGCTTCATCTTGCTCTTGGCCTTCGTGGTGCCGCGACCCTTCTTATTGAACTTGGTGCCCTTGCCGCGTCGACGAGCGGTGTTGCGTGGCGGCGTCTATGACATCCGCAC
>JBJHBB010000327.1:0-3669 GCA_050485265.1 Rhodothermales bacterium
GTTCTACCGCGCGCTTCATCGCGGCGTATCGGGCGACGAGCGCAACCCGATGCTCTACGTCTCCCGCGGCCCGTGGTCCATCTATGAGGTCCTCGAAGAGTTCTTCCAGATGCAGGACATCCCCCACGGGCCGATTCTCTTTCTTCGTGAGTGGGGACTTACCATTCAGCGACCTCTACCCAAACGAGCGACCGAGCACAAGAAAGACCTCATCGAGGGAATGCTCGCCCGCTATCCGGACATCCCCTTTATCCTCATAGGGGATAGCGGGCAGCACGACCCCGAGGTCTATGCCGACGTCGTGCGCGATTTCCCCGGGAGGGTCGCAGCCGTCTACATCCGCGACGTGACGCTCACTGGAACGCGAGACGCCGAGATTCGCGAACTGGCAGAGGAGATCGCGAAACAGGGATCTCAACTCGTCCTCACCGACGACACTGAGGTGATGGCCCGCCACGCCGCTGAGCATGGCTACATCGAGCCTGCCGAAGTTCGGATGGTCTCGAAAGACAAGGCGCACGACCTCGCGGTAGACGAGGACGTGGCATCAGAGCGCGCCCAGCAGCCGTCACTTGATCCGACCTAGTCGGGACTTGCTGCCCGCCTGCGTGCTTTCATCATCCCCACGTGGCCGATGCCGGCCAGCAGCACGCCGAACCCGATGAGGATCCACGCGACCGGGTCCTGGCGACTGAGCAGAAGCAAGATGGACATCGCCACCACGAGCAGCCCCGCGAATCGGACGTGCTGAGGACCGGTGGGCTGGCGCGATGTGGATGCCGACTTCTCGGCGCGATCGACTGCCTTGCCGAAACCGCCTTGACGCAGCAACCGGGTCGCCTCGTCGACTCTGGCTTCATCAACGGCCAGGTGAACGATTCCCCGGTTCAGGACTGGCCCGAAAGGATTTGACGAGGCCACACCGTCACCGCCGAGCTCGCTCTCCACGCCGGCTTCGTCCAGAAGCGTCCTCGCACGCTGGGCGCGCGGCAGGTCGGGGAAGGTCGCGACGACGTCGTAGGGCATGAGCGGCGGTTTTCGGCAACATAGCAACGCGGCCGCCTAGGTGACGCTCATCGCGGCCGTTCGTACCATCCTTCCCCGAGAACAGCCAGATTATCCTTGCGAATCGACGTCATCGGCGGCGGCCCGGCCGGCCTCTTCCTCTCGATCCTCCTCAAGAAGGAGCGGCCCGACTGGCAGGTGGCCGTCCACGAGCAGAACCCCCGCGGCAACACCTTCGGCTGGGGGATCGTCTTCTCCGACGGCACCATGGAGAATCTCGAGGAGGCGGACCCCGAGGTCGCCGCGGCCACGCGCGAGTCGCTCGCGCACTGGGACGACATCGAAGTGCATTTCAAGGGGAGGGTGCTGCGCTCCTCGGGCCACGGCTTCATCGGCGTAGGGCGGCACCGCTTCCTGGACATACTCGAGCGCCGCGCCGAGGAGCTTGGCGTGGACCTCCGTTTCGAGGAGCGGATCGGGGACGTGGGGGACCTGGAGACCGATCTCGTGGTGGCGGCCGACGGCGTCAACAGTGCCGTCCGCCGGTCCATGACTGAGCAATTTCTCCCGGAAGTAGAGGTCCGCAACTGCCGCTACACGTGGCTCGGTACCAGGAAGCCCTTCGAGGCCTTCACCTTCTACTTCCGCGAGACCGAGCACGGCTGGTTCCAGGCCCACTGCTATCAGTTCGATGAGGACACGAGCACGTTCATCGTCGAGTGCCGCGAAGAGACGTGGCGCTCCGCAGGGCTAGACAAAATGGGGAAAGAGGAGGCGCTGGCCTTCTGCCAGAACCTGCTCGCCGATCATCTCGGCGGCTACGACCTCCTCGACAACAGCCCGCACCTCGAAGGGTCGTCGATGTGGCTCCGCTTCCCCGTCGTCAACAACGAGCGCTGGCATCACGAGAACGTGGTGCTTCTCGGGGATGCTGCTGCCACCGCCCACTTTTCGATCGGCTCAGGTACGAAGCTGGCGCTAGAGAGCGCGATGGCCCTGGCCAGCCAACTCATCGAGCGCGACGGGCAGACGCTCTCCGAGATCCTGGCCGACTATGAGGAGGAGCGCCGCGTCGAGGTCCTGCGGCTTCAGAACGCCGCCCGCAACTCTACCGAGTGGTTTGAGAGCGTCGAGCGCCGCGGACACCTCGACCCCGAGCAGTTCGCCTACAGCCTCCTCACGCGATCGCAGCGGGTCAGCCACGAGAACCTGCGCCTCCGCGATCGCGGGTGGCTCGAGCGGTACGAGCAGTGGCTTGGAGAGCGGCTAGTCGGTGAGGGGATCGAAGGCCCCATCCCCCCGATGTTCCTCCCCCTGAAGTCGCGCGGCGTCGAGCTCCCGAACCGGGTCGCCGTTTCGCCGATGGCGATGTACTCAGCGTCCGACGGTGTGCCGAATGACTTCCACCTGGTCCATCTGGGGCAGCGGGCGCTCGGCGGCGCCGGGCTCGTCTTCACCGAGATGACCTGCGTCTCGCCGGACGCGCGCATCACGCCCGGCTGCTGCGGCCTTTGGACGTACGAGCAGGCCGAGGCCTATCGGAGGATCGTGCGGTTCATCCACGATCACTCACCGGCGAAAGTGGGCCTTCAGCTTGGCCACGCCGGACCGAAGGGCTCGGTGAAAAAGCCTTGGGAGGCGCCCGACGACCATACGCCGCTCGACGAGCAGAACTGGACGCTGCTGGCTGCCTCGGATAAGCCCTTCACCGCGAAGAACCAGACGCCGCGGGCGATGAGCCGGACCGACATGGACCGCGTGCGGGAGCAGTTCGTCGACTCCACCCGGCGCGGGGCCAGCGTCGGCTTCGACTGGCTCGAGCTCCACTGTGCCCACGGCTACCTGCTGTCGAGCTTTTTGTCACCGCTCACCAATCGGCGCGACGATGAGTACGGAGGGCCGGTCGAGAACCGCGTTCGCTACCCCCTGGAGGTCTTTGAGGCGATGCGCGCCGCCTGGCCCGACGACCGGCCGTTCAGCGTTCGAATCTCAGCCGTTGACTGGGTCGAGGGGGGAAATTCGGTCCACGACGCCGTCGAGATCGCCCGGGCCTTCGCGGAGGCCGGCGCCGACTTTATCGACGTCTCGACCGGGCAGGTCTCGAAGGAGCAGCAGCCCGTCTACGGCCGCATGTACCAGACGCCCTTCGCCGAGCGGATCCGCCTCGACGTGGGCATCGGCACGATGGCCGTGGGCAACATCTACGAGCCCGACCACGTGAACTCGATCATCGCAGCCGGCCGGGCCGACCTGTGCCTCCTCGCCCGGCCCCACCTCTGGAATCCCCACTGGACTATGCACGCCGCGGCCGAGCTGGGCTTCCCCGACTTGTGGTGGCCGCCGCAGTATCTCTCAGGGAAACGTCAGATCGAGCGCATCGAGGAGGCCCTCGAGGACGACGAGATGGCGGTGCAGCTCGACGAGTATGCGTTCGCCCTCAAGGACATCGAGGGGACTCTCGTCCGCATCAGCACCGGCGAGGGGGACTTGTCCACCTCCGAACGCGCGACTTATGACCTCCTAGCCGTGGTCCTGGAACTGGCGGAAAGGAACATCACCGGCTTCGATTTCCTGGGTGCCCCCAGCTTCGAGGGCATCGAGGAGGTCATCGCCGAGGAACTTCCAGCCCTGTAGTTTTACCCAACCCGCAGCATCCCGTTGCAT
>JBJHBB010000328.1:0-1329 GCA_050485265.1 Rhodothermales bacterium
CCTGCCACGAGGACAGGAATCAAAGATACGCTTTGGGGCTTGGGTGGATCAATTGGCGTTGTGGATCGGACGCGAAGATCAGGGCCCTGAGGCTTCCGGTCCCACGACGCGAATGTGAAGGTCCTGAAGCTGGTGCTCATCTACGACGTCGGGCGAGCCGCTCATCGGCTCGGTGGCGGCCTGCGTCTTGGGGAAGGCGATTACGTCGCGTAGCGACTTCGCGCCGGTCAGAAGCATCACCATGCGGTCGAGGCCGAGCGCGATCCCGCCGTGCGGTGGCGCGCCGTAGCGGAAGGCGTCGAGCAGGAAGCCGAAGCGTCGCTGGGCCTCCTCGGCGTCGATCCCCAGAAGTCGCAGCATGTGCTGCTGGACGTCGCGCTGGTGGATTCTGATCGAGCCGCCGCCGATTTCGCTGCCGTTCAGGACGAGGTCGTAGGCGCGGGCCCTCGCGGAGGCCGGGTCGTAGGCCTCGGAGTCCGGGTTCAGAAGGGCGAGGTCCTCGGGATGGGGCGAGGTGAACGGGTGGTGCATGGCGAAGAAGCGTTGCTCGTCCTGGTCGTACTCGAGCAGGGGGAAGTCGGTCACCCAGAGGAACTTCCACGGCCCGTCGTTACCCTCGGGGATTAGGCCCAACTCGGCGGCCATGTGGAGGCGGAGGGCACCCATCTGGTGGAAGACCTTCGGCTGCGGGCCGACGAGCACCAGGACGAGGTCGCCGCTCTCGGCGCCTACCGCGTCGGCGGCGCGCTCGACGTACTCGGTCGGTAGCACCTCGGCCTTGACCGACGACTGCATCTCCGAGCCGTCGGAGGGGAGGCGGAAGTAGATCAGGCCTCCGGCGCCGAGCTTCTTCCGCACGACATCTTTGTCGAGACGGTCCATCGCGCCGCGGCCGCGGTCGCCCTCACCGGGAACGCGGATGGCGGTGACGGCTCCGCCGTCGTCGATCGTCTGGTCGAAGAGGCGGAAGCCCGAGCCACGGACGGCGTCCGAGACGTCGACGATCTCAAGGTCGAAGCGCAGGTCAGGTTTGTCTGATCCGTAGCGCCGGACGGCCTCGTCGTACGACATTCTGGGGAAGGGTGTCTCGATCGCGACACCGAGGGCGTCCTGCCAGAGCTCGGCCGCCATCCCCTCGATCAGTTCGTAGATGGCGTCCTCGGTGGCGAAGGTCATCTCGACGTCCACATCAAGACCCGGTTCTGCGGCTAGAACCGTATCGCCGACGCGGGTGGCGTTGCGAGGGGCGCGGCGTACATCGGCCGCGATCTGGTTGACCACGTGGCGCAGTTGGCTCGAATCGATATCGAAGCTGGGAGTGATGTTAAC
>JBJHBB010000328.1:1339-3661 GCA_050485265.1 Rhodothermales bacterium
TGGCGGTCGGCGCGCAGGTCTTCATCCCGGAAGCACTTCACGATCTGGAAGTAGCGGTCCATCCCCGCGACCATCAGGATCTGCTTGTAGGTCTGCGGGCTCTGCGGGAGGGCGAAGAACTTGCCGGGGTGGACGCGGCTCGGGACCAGATAGTCCCGCGCGCCCTCAGGCGTCGACTTCATCAGAACCGGCGTCTCGACCTCCAGGAAGTCGTGCTGATCGAAATAGCGCCTGATGCTCTGGCAGGCGCGGTGCCGGAGCTGCATGTTGCGCTGGAGCGTCGGCCGGCGAAGGTCGAGATAGCGATACTGCAGGCGCAGGTCCTCGCCGGCCTCGAGCTGCTGCTTGACCTCGTGCGAGGTCACGGGGAAGGGCAGCGTCTCGGAGGTGCTCAGCACTTCGAGGCCATCGACGTACACCTCGATGGCACCCGTCGCGAGGCGGTCGTTGACCTGGTCCTCCACGCGATGGCGCACTTCCCCCTGGATGGAGATCACGTCCTCGAAGCGCAGCTTCTCGGCGCGCGTGTGCACTTGCCCCGCCTGCGGAGCGAAGACGAGCTGCGTGCGGCCGTAGCGATCGCGAAGGTCCACAAACATCAGCCCGCCGAGATTCCGGGCGGAGTCGACCCACCCCTTGAGCGTCACGGTCTGGCCGACGTGCTCGGCGCGCAGGGCGCCGCAGGTGTGGGTGCGAGGAGGATGGGTGGACATATCCGGCGTGGCTGGCTGAATCGGCAATACTAGCCCGGCTGGCCGTGCGCCGCGGGGAAGAATGGGGGAAAGGAGAAGGCGGGCCAGAGCCTCGAGTGCAGACTTGCCAGCGACCCGTTTAAATCACCTGCCATGGGTTCAACATATTGACCTCGGGCCGATTTGTCGTTGATTAGCGCGTCACCCTATCTCTCTCAATCAAATGCGCGCCGCTCCGGTTTACCTCGCCCTCCTGTTCATCGTAGCCGCCTGCGCCGAGGCACAATCCCCGACGGAAGTGGCAGGCAAGATCGACGTCTTCGACGGCCGTGCCGCTGTGGCCTACGTCGATTTCTCTGAGTGGGAGGCGCATGCGGCTGTCCGCTCAGCCGCACAGGCCGCCCGCGCGCACTGGCGTAGCCAGGATGCTGCGTTCGAGGAAGAGTTCCGCGTTCTCAGTGTCGCCGAGGGCGCGTTTACGCGGTCCGGCGCCGGTCAGCACGCAATCCTGTACCTCATGAGCGCCGAGCCGAGATACGACCCCAAGGTGGGTTTTGCGATAGTCGAAGGGACCGCTCTCGTGCGCAACCTCGCGTTCGGGTCGGCCAACGACCTGCAGTCGATTCCTGACCTCGATGGGGACGGGCGCAACGAGCTCGCCCTACTCTACACATATGGAATGGGGGGGAGCAGCGAGACGGGACTAACGCTGGCCTCGTTCGACGAGGGGGGCGTTCTCAGGGAATGGGTCCGGACGAATCTCGCTGATAACAGTTGCGCCACGGGCTCGCCGTATGCACAAGCGTCGACGGGCCGGTTGCTGGCCGCACCGGGACCGGTGTTCATGCTGGAACGCTACGTAGACGCAGGATGTGAGGGTACGTGGGTGCCGGCAGGAGAGGCCGAGTCGATTGAGCCTGACGTCGCTGCGCGCGACCACCACTCGTACACCGACCTGCCCGTTCGCTAATGCCACGCACAGGTTTCGGAAGCGTGTTGCAGGAGTGCAGGCTGTAGTGCAAAGTGTACCTTCGCAGCGCCGTTCGACCGCTGCCCGGTGCCGACTCCCTGCCTCCCACTTCTGGAACGCCTCGGCCTACATCGCCCCGAGCTCCGCGCCTGGGCGATGTACGAGTGGGCCATCACGGGGATGTGGGCCGTCATCGTGGCGACCATCTTCCCTATCTACTTCCAGACCGTGGCCGCGGCGGAACTGCCGGGCGAGGTCGCCACGCGCAACTTCGCGATCGCAACCACCCTGGGCATCGTTGCCGTGGCGCTGATCGCGCCGCTGATCGGTGCGCTGACCGACCGTGTGCCGTGGAAGAAGCAATTCCTGGCGGGATTCGCCGCGATCGGAGTTGCGGGGGCGGGGTTGCTGTTCTTCGTCGATCAGGGCGACTGGCGCCTCGGGCTGACCTTCTTCGTGCTGGTCAACGTGGGTGTCAATGGCAGCACCGTCTTCTACGACTCGCTGTTACCCTACATCGCGCGGCGAGACGAGATGGATCGCGTGTCGGCGGGCGCCTTCGCGGTGGGCTATCTGGGGGCAGGCCTGCTTCTGGCCTTCTGTCTGGTGATGATCACGCAGCCGGCGATGTTCGGGCTGCCGGAGGGCACGTTGCCCTCG
>JBJHBB010000329.1:0-3645 GCA_050485265.1 Rhodothermales bacterium
TGGATGTAGTTCGGCGTATTGGAGTAGTTCACACCAAGGCCTTCATTCAGAATGTCCCGCACTTCGAGGACCACCTGGCCGCGATCGTTCATCACCAGTTTCGACAGCTCGGCGTGCAGCATCGGCCCCTGCGGCTCCGTGCCGAAGACTTCGCGAGCGTAGTAGTTGTACTCCAGCTGAGCGCGCGCGCGCCAGGTGCTTGCGAAGGAGACGGCCACATCCCCGAAGTAGGTGCTGTTGACGTAGGCTCGGTTCATCGCTGGATTCAGCTCGTAACGCACGTCGTTGTAGGTGAACCGTGCGCCGAGCGTTGCGTCCACGACATCCTTGTTTCGATTGTCGAGACTGAGGTTGACGGTGCTCCGAAGGATGTTCGTGAGGTTCTCTTCTCCGTTCAGATACTCTACGGTACGATTCAGCACGGAGGAGTTCGATGCACTCAGATTGATGCCGAGCGGGCGAATCGGCGAGCGGACGTTGGCGGACGCGGACACCGACCAGTCGCCGTCGACGTTGGTAGTGGTGGTCGTCTGACGCAGGAACTCGTCTACGGTCCGCACGCGCACGATTCGATCCAGCGTGTATCGCAGACCCACGTTACCAAAGAGAGCCAGCTGTGAGAACGGGTCGAACCGCATGAACCTCAGACTGAGGTTGTGCCCGTACTCCGGCCTCAGGTCGGGATTTCCTACGTAAACGTTCAGCGGGTCGCTGTTGTCCACGAACGGCTGAAGATCCCGCATCGACGGCTCGCGAGTCGACGTGCCGTAGCGCAGTTCAACGTTGCCTGATTCCGAGAATGCGTAGTTGACCGAAGCTGACGGAAGTACGTTCAAGAACCGACTGTCGACGGCAGCGTCGGCCTGCAGGATCGCACCATCGAGGTGCGCTTGCTGAAGGTCTACACCAACCCGAATGGTCAGTGGCTCGACCGACCGCCGAAAGCCGATGCCTCCAGTGAGATATCGGAACGAGCGCTCGAAACCCGTGCTGGTCTCTGCGTCCGAGGGATCCGATCCGCTACCGAGTTCGAGTACCGCGCGGTCCTGATCCTCGTGTACCACGCGGTGGCGAAAATCGAACTGCAGGAGTTGGCCTGTCCCTAGCGGCTCCGTGTACGTCAGGCGCTGCCCGTGCGAGAACGTACTTCCGAGCTGAGATTGAAGCTGGGCCAATTCCTCCGACGTGAGCACATTCCCATCACCGTAGAACTCGCTGAGCGACTCCAGCTCAGAGGAGAGGTCGCTGTCATTCAGCCGCGTGCTCAACTCTGCCGCGATCGTTCGTCCGGGAGCGAGGCGTCGGCGGTAAGTCAATGTTGCATCACCACCGAGCGTCCTGCGCTCACTCAAAAAGCTGGTGAGATTCGTGTTCTGGAGCTGGTCGGCTTCCGAGCGTGTCTCGCGCCCTGACCAGCGCTCCAAATCATTGTTGGCCAGCTGCAGGTTTGATCGAAGTTGAAGGTCGTGTCCGGCGTCGATCTCGTAGCGAGCGTTGAGATTGAGCCGGTGACTGAGTTGCCGCGTCAACTGGTCGGACTGCTCGTCGGTCGTGGCGGCCGCGTTGGGGCCGAAGAGCTGCCGCTGCAGAATGCTGCGGTCCTGCTCGTGATCGAGGTAATGGCCGATGTAGCTGGCGCGGATGGTCGTGCCGTCGCGAAACTGATGGCTCGCGTTGATTCCACCAGACATGGTGTTTGAGAAGCCACTCGCCGCCCCTCGGCTGATGGGAGCATCACTGAACCCGATACCACCACCGCCGCCGCCCCGCCCGCCGCGCCCGGCCTGCATGAAGTTCATGAAGTCCCCGACGCCGAAACCCTGCCGATTCACATTGTTGGCGTTCGCGATGAAGGACAGCTGCGTATCGGGGCTGAATCGGTTGATGCTGGCTCGCGTGTCGTACCTGCGCAGATCGCCCACGCCCCCGCTCGCATTGCCGAAGTAGCCCTGGCGTCGGTCCGGACGGAGCGACAGGTTGATGGTGCGCTCCTCGTCGCCATCGTCGACACCGGTGAACTCGGCCATGTCGGAGCGACGATCGAACACTTGCACGCGCTCGACGGCATCGGCCGGGAGGTTGCGCGTGGCCACGGTGGGGTCGTCCCCGAAGAACTCGCGTCCATCGACAAGCACGCGCCGGACCTGCTCGCCCTGCGCCGTGATACTGCCGTCTCGCTCGACCTCGATTCCCGGCAGACGCCGTAGTAAGTCTTCGACGGTTGCGTTTGGCGCCACCTGGAATGCGCCCGCGTAATACTCGAGTGTGTCCCGATTGACGGCCATGGGGATGTGGTCCGCGGTGACGATCAGTGCATCTAGATCAGCCACGTCTTCGCGAAGCACAATCCGACCCACGTCCAGAGCATCGTCCCCCACAGTGATCGACTGCGAGTGGGGGGTAAACCCGACGAAGGTCACCTGCAAGAGATGCTGGCCCAACGGCACACGCTCGATGCGAAAGGCACCGTCTGGCCGAGTGATGCCAAAGCTCACCATGGATGAATCCGCCGGCTGGAGAATCACCACCGTTGCTCCGCTGAGGGCGACCTCGGTCGTGTCGACCACCAGTCCCCTGACCTCGGAATGTAGCGCGCGAGCGTAATCGCTAGCCACGATGATCGCGGCAGAGACGAACACAACTGCGCACGTGCGACTAATGGACTTGGACGATTGCTGCATTGCTTTGATCATTCCTGGACCCGGAAACGAACCACGCCGCCGCGACCGCCCCGGCCACCGAGCTCCTGCATTCGCTCCTCGACGAGTTGGGTGAACTCCTCGCGCGTGACCTCACGGCCTCGGGTGGGGCGCTCGATTTCGAGAAGGACCTGATCGAGCACGATGTCCTCGGCGACGAACGTGCGCCGGCCATCGTTCTCGGTAAGCACCAGGATCAAACCTGGAAGGCCTCCGTAGCGGCTCGGACCGAGTGGAACCGGGATCTCCGGCGTGAACCAGGCTTCGACGTCGGTGTCGTCATCGATCCTGGCGGTTGCCTTGATTGCCATTAATCCCAGGAACTCGGCCCGCTGATCCGTCAGTCGCCACGCGATCGGCGTGGCTTCGTCCGCGATCAGGAACGTGCGTTGAAGGAACGTACGTTGCTCAATGATCAGGTTCTTGGACCGATCGGTGAAGGTCTCGGCTTCGATCTGGCCAATGCGCATCCGCATGCGTCGCCGACGCCCGTCCTCCTCCTGTTCGACATCTGGTGTCAGATCGGGCACGAGCTTCATTAGCGATCGCTCGCCATCGAAGGCCAGCAGGCTGCGAGACGACCGCTCCGACGGAATCTGGTCGCGCATGTGCGCCATCTCGGGCGGCAACTCGATATCGAGCTGGACCGTCTCCTGATAGGTCACAGTGCCCGACTGCGCGAGCGCGGTGACGGGCAACAACAGCAGAAGAGCGAAGGGCAGCGCGGACGTCCGCATGAACTGGATCGCAGGTGGTGGATACCGAAGCTATCAGACGCGCCGAGCGCGGCTGTCCCGAACCCATGTCGGAATTGGTGCTATCCATCCGGCAACGGTAAGGGCAACCTGCTGGCTGCGGGTGCCCAGAGGACGAGAAAAGCCCCGAATCGGCTGGGCCAATCCGGGGCTTGCGCTTAGTTGCCCTGCAAGGACTCGAACCTTGAACC
>JBJHBB010000330.1:0-3640 GCA_050485265.1 Rhodothermales bacterium
CCGCCACAGCCGCATTGACCACGTTGGCCGTGCCCCCGACGTTGACCGCCTTGAGGTGCTCGCGATCCCCCTTCCCTCCGAATCCTACGAAGGCCGCCGTGTGACAAACAGCGCTCACGGCTTCGCATGCCGCCGTCAGGCTGTCTATATCTGTGACGTCTCCGACGTGATGCTCCACCTGACTGGCCACCGCGCCGAGGAGGTCGAGTTTCGAAGAGGGCCGCCGCAGAATGCGTACGTTTTCACCCGCTTCTACGAGTTGCCGTGTTAGTTCAGAACCGAGGAAGCCGGTCGCGCCGGTGACGAGAATCATACGAGAATGGGACTTGAGATAAGGATGGCAGCTCTTGCCACAGCCTCTTAGCGCTCGAAGGTGACGAGCAACTCATTCTTGCCGACCGCCGTGCCGGGTTCCACGTGGACCGTTTCGACGACCGCACTGTGGTCTGCACGCAGCTCATTTTCCATTTTCATGGCCTCAAGCACGATTAGGCCCTGTCCCGGTTCGATCTCATCACCCACTGAGACGTTTATCTGAAGCACGAGGCCCGGCATGGGGGCGCGGAGTTCAGAGGGTGCTTCGGCTGCGTCGCTTCCTATACCCATCCGTTTCAGCAGCAGATCACGCTCTGTCTTCAAGTGAACCCGCTGGGTCTGGCCCTTGTGCGTGACCCGGATCGCCCCCGGCTCCTCCTTCTCGACCGTGAGAACGAGGCTACGATGGTCGAGCAGCAGATGGACCGAGTGTTCGGACAGCCAGCGCACGTGCAGCGGTCGTTCCTCGCCCTTGTGCCTGTACGAGTGGTCCGTGAGGTCTAGGTCGAACACTTGCTCGTCGAGGGTTGCCTGGATGCGCATCTTGCGGTCGCTGGAGATGGCTCGGAAAATAGGCCCGCTTGCAGCGCCCGTTTGAGCGTAAACGCAACCCATGCTGCCCCTCACCACCGACCTGCTACTCTACGGCTACGCGAACGGCTATTTCCCGATGGCTGACTCGGCCGGCGGGGAGATTCGCTGGTACTCGCCGGACCCTCGTGCACTCATTCCGCTGGATGGGCGCTTTCGCACCTCGAGATCCTTACGGCGGGCTGTAGAGAGAGAGTTGTTCGAGGTAACGGTCGATACGGCCTTCGGTGACGTCATCAGCGCCTGCGCCGAGCGTCGCGACGACGAAGGGGGCACGTGGATCTCCGGGGAGATCGCTCAGGCGTATGCCGAGTTGCACGCCGAGGGCTTCGCCCACAGTGTCGAGTGTCGGCAGGATGGCGTGCTGGTCGGAGGTCTCTACGGCGTTGCCCTTGGTGGGGCCTTCTTCGGTGAGTCGATGTTCCATCGTGCGCGTGACGCTTCGAAGGTTGCACTCGTCCATCTAGTCGATCGCCTTCGGGCCGGCGGTTTCGTCATTCTCGACACACAGTTCATCACCGATCACCTGGCCCAATTTGGAGCATACGAGGTCTCTCGGGAGGAGTACCTCGGCAGGCTCAAGCGGGCGATGAACGCGAAGGGCCGGTGGGACGCGATCGATGACTTGTGAGGCTACCTTCCGCCACCGCTTCCCCGATACGATGCGCACGCTTGCCCTGCTGACCGTCCTGGTTTTCGCAATGCCCGCCTCGGGGCAGTCGTCCATGCGGACCTACGAGGTCTCCGCTGCGACCGCTTCTGCGCATGCTCGAGTCATGCAGATGATTCAGGGGGAAGATCTCGCGTCGCGACCGCTGGGGGCCATCGTGCAGCGCCTAGCGGAGCATTTTCTCGGCGCGCCCTACGGCGCGGGGATGCTGGATCAATCAGACGAGGAATCGTTGGTCGTCGACCTCACTGCGTTTGATTGCGTGCTCTACGTAGAAGCCGTGCTTGCGTTGGCGAGATCAATGGGGGAGGGCACGGTAGACGGATTTGCCCGGGAGATTGAGTCGATGCGCTATCGAGGAGGGGGGATGTCCGACTACTGCAGCCGGCTTCATTACTTCAGTGACTGGCTATTCGATAATGGTCGCCGAGGAACGCTGGCAGTCATCACCGATCGACTTCCCGGCGCACGACCTTTCGACCGGCCCGTGAGCTTCATGACGGCGAATCGGACCTCTTATCGCGGACTAGCGGACGATGCACAGCTTGCCTGCCTCGCCGAGGTGCAACGCGACATAAACCTCCGGGAAACGTCCTATGTCCCCAAGGAGCTCATCAGCGGAACGTATGGCCAACTCGAGCCCGGCGACGTGATCGCGATCACCTCCAGCATCGACGGGCTAGACGTCGCCCACACCGGATTCGTTTACCGTTTTGCTGACGGTCGTACGGGTTTCATCCATGCATCGACAACGGGCGAGGTGCGGCTCGAGCGGGATCTCGCCACGTACGTCGTCGCCAACAGGAGGCAGACCGGGATGATGGTCGCACGGCTCTCTGAGGTAGACTGAATACGAAGACCGCGCGAACGCTCTTCCGGTAGCGCTTCCAGTGATTCTCGTTTGCATCCTGTGGTGATCGGAGCGCATACTTTTCGGTCCCCCACCGAAAGCGTTCTCACCCATGGCCGACCTCACTAGAATCGGCGTTCTGACCTCAGGCGGCGACGCCCCGGGGATGAATGCATGCATACGTGCGATCGTACGCCGTGCGCACACCGATGACATCCAGGTCGTGGGTGTGCGTCGTGGATTTGCCGGCCTGATCGATGGCGACTTCGTCGACATGGATCGGCATAGCGTGTCGAACATCCTGCAGACGGGCGGGACGATCCTTAAGAGTGCCCGTTCGCAGAAGTTCACAACGCCCGAGGGCCGCACCGAGGCCGCCGAGAAGATTCGCGAAGGGCGGCTCGACGCGCTTGTCGCAATCGGCGGGAACGGCACCCTGAAAGGCGGTGCGCTCCTCCACGAAGAGCACGGCGTCACGGTAGTCGGCTGCCCGGGGACGATCGACAACGACCTGTTCGGGACCGACGAGACGATCGGCTACGACACGGCGCTCAACACGGCGATCGAAAACATCGATCGGATCCGCGACACCGCCGACGCGCACGACAGGCTCTTTCTGGTCGAGGTGATGGGTCAGGACGCCGGCTTCATCGCCCTGCATTGCGGCATCGGCGGCGGGGCCGAACTCGTACTCATCCCCGAGACTCTGACGCGCATGGAGTCGGTAAAGGAGCACATCCTGTCGCTCATGGCGAGTCAGAGTCGCTCCTCGATCGTGGTTGTCGCCGAGGGGGAGGAGATGGGTGGCGCCTATCGCATCGCGGAGATGCTGAAAGGCGATCCCGCGTTCGAACCGATCGAGCTCCGCGTCTGCATCCTTGGCCACGTGCAGCGTGGCGGCGCGCCTTCGGCTCGCGAGATCTTCCGACCCGGCATTCCCTGGGCCTGGCGATTTGTAGTGGGTAGGAGTGCGCGCGCCAGCGGGCGCTCCCCTCGGGGGTCGACGATGATCCCTGTTCCGGCGGCGGTCTCTGCCACGATCGACGCGAACGGTACCAACCCGTCCACGCTCATGAACCGGGCCCGCCCGCACTGGCGCGATGCGGCGACGACGACGCGCTCGAGGCGCTCGCGGCGGCGATCGAAGGCCGCGCCGTCGGCCGCCCTGCGCGCCCGCTGCGCGCCGAAGACCGTGCAACGGGCCACCCCCAGCT
>JBJHBB010000331.1:0-3637 GCA_050485265.1 Rhodothermales bacterium
CTCCTACGTGATCGCGGTAGGAAGGGAAAGCCCGCTCGAAGATGTCCAGAGTGCTCTGCGTGAGGTCGCTGCCCTCCATGTCCAGCCGCACGAACGCTCCCGCCTCCTTTGCCTTCTCCAGAATCCGTTCGAGGTTCGCCACGCAGAAGTCGTGATCGATGCGCTGACCGATCATCGACAACTTGATCGAGATGTTCGGCTCGGCGGTCCCACCATGCGCGGCGAGCATCTCGAGTAGCGCGATGTAGGAGTCCGTGTACTGACTCGCTACACCGCGATCAGTGACGTCTTCGCCAAGCAGGTCCAGGGTGACCTTAAGCCCATCCGCGCGGAGTGCATCGACGGCAGGAAGTGCCGCTTGCAGGGTCTCTCCGGCTACGAACCGGCGGGCGAGAAAGAATGGGAGTCTCATTCGGTGGCGGGTGGGCAACCGCGCAAGATCGCGCCGCAATTGTGAGGCAAGCGCGAGAGAGGGGTGAAGGGGGACGGAAAGTGGCTACACGCCGGCCTCGAGTGCCTGGGCCAGATCCGCCTTGAGGTCGTCGATGTGTTCCAGTCCGACAGAGGCGCGCAGCAAGTCATCAGGGACTCGACCTGGGATGGCCTCGATCGACGCGCGATGCTCGATGAGGCTCTCGGTGCCGCCGAGCGATGTCGACCGTCGGAATAGTTGGCAACGCTTGACCACACTGAGCGCGCGCTCCCGCCCTCCCGTCACCCGGAACCCGATCATCCCCCCAAAGCCACTCATTTGTTTCGATGCCAGTTCGTGATGGGGATGAGAAGCGAGGCCAGGATAGAAGACCTCAATGACGCCCTCGTGATCCTCGAGCCATGTGGCGAGCTCAGCGGCATTCCGACAGTGGAGCGGCATCCGTGCGCCGAGGGACCGGAGACCTCGGAGGACCAACCAGCACGCGAACGGATCGGCGACGGGCCCCGCAGACGCCATGATGTCTAAGAGGCGATCGCGCAGCGGCCAGTCCTCGCGGGCGATCACTGCACCCAGCAGGACGTCCGAATGCCCGCCCAGGTATTTGGTCGCGGAGTGTAGAACCAGGTCGGCCCCGAGGAGGAGCGGCTGCTGGAGGAGCGGCGTGGTCCACGTCCCGTCGACCAGCAGCGCGGCGTTGCCTGCGTGGGCGATCTCCGCCAATCCTCTTATGTCCGTGATCTTGAAGTTGGGATTTGAGGGAGTCTCGGCCCAGACCAGCTTTGTTTCGGGGCGCATCGCCTTTGCCACCGCGGACAGGTCCGTCTGGTCTACCTCCGTGTGAGACAGTCCCCATTCACCATACGTCGTCTGAAGCAGGTGCCGAACGCCATGGTAGACGTCGGCGGCCAGGACCACATGGTCGCCCGGTCGCAGGCACTGCAGCACACCCGACGCGGCCGCCATCCCGGACGAAAAGGCGAAACCCTGAGCGGCAACGGCTGACTCAGCGCCTACCTCGAGCCGAGCCAATGACTCCTCCAGTAGCGTTCGGGTTGGATTCCCCCACCTGGAATAGATGTAGCCGCGCGAGTACTCAAGGTCCTCATCGCGCTCGAAGGTGGCGTTGAGGTACAGCGGCGGGGTCAGCGCGCCGGTTGCCGGATCGGTTTCGCATCCGGCGTGGGCCAACAAGGTGCTGAGGTGGCCGTGCATGAGGCGGTACGGATTGTGTAAAAGGGTGCTGTCGCTGGAAACCCGCCGAAATAGAGTGCCGGGCGGTTTCCATCCGTAATCAGACCGTTCGATCCGCTACGCCGACCCGCAATCTTAGCACCCCGCACGAACCGCTGCGCCGACTTTCGCCGCGGCAATCTATCTAGACATGGCCCCATCCCGTTCGTTCTGGCGCGTCGTCGACTGGTTTCTACCGGCCGGTGCTGAGGATGCCGAAACGGACCGCATCCATCGTATGCGGCTCCTGGTGGTATCGATCATCGGACTGATCCCGCTCTCGCTGCTTGCCTCCCTGGAGCTATCTCGGGTCGGCAACGAAATCGGCAGCCAGTCCAGCATTCTCGCGCTGAGCACGCTGGTGCTTGCGGGCTGCTTATTCGTGCTGAAGAAGAGCCGGTCGCACACGACTGCCGGCGTGCTGTTCTGCCTCTACTTGATCTGGGCCGTGTTCTTCCTGGCGCTGACCGACCATGGGCTGCGCGATCCAATTCTGGCATGGGGGATCCCCATTCCCCTCATTGCAGCCTTTGTCGTCGGGCCCTGGCTGGCGTGGACGTGCGTTCTCCTGCTTGCCTCCGGCGTAGGAGTGACTTACTTCCTTGAGAGCTCGGGCCTGATCGAGGTGCCGATGCTCGGGACTTCTGCTGAGATCCACTGGTTCACATTCCTCGCACTCGTCACGGCGGTGGGCTTCGTCGGGTTCATCGCCTGGCTGTACGAGGGCCATAGCATCCGCCGCCTTCGCAGGATGAACATCGAGTTGCAGCGCCTCCGCAAGGAGTTGCAGCAGAGCGAACAACGCTACCGGTCGTTGTTCGACAACATCCCGGTTGGCGTCTATCAGTCGACGCCCGAAGGGAAGATCACGATGGCCAATCGGGCACTCATGGAGATGCTCGGCGTGAATGACGTCACCCAGCTCGCGCACCTCGATGCGTACTCCCTCTATGAGCGCCCCGAGGAACGCTACGCGTTGCTGGATCGCCTCGACTCCGAAGGCTATGTTCACGGGACAGTTTTCGACCTTCGCCCCTCTGGTGAAACACGACTGCGTGTGCGTGAGAGCGCGCGCGCCGCGCGCAACGAGATGGGGCAGGTGCTCTACTACGAGGGGATCATCGAGGACGTAACAGCGCAGCTTCACGCCGAGCAGATCGCGCAAGACGCGGAGGAGCGGCACCGAGCCCTGGTACAGCACTCGTCCGACATCATCACCATCGTGGACGAGGCTGGAAAGATCGGATACCAGAGTCCGTCGATCGTCCACACCCTCGGCTACAACATCGAAGACACGATCGGATGGACCATCACGGACATGGTCCACCCGGACGATCGGCGTCTGGTGGAAGTCCTCTTTCGAAAAGCGCTATCGATGCCCGGCGAGGTCGGCACACTGGAGTTCCGCTGCCGCCACGCGTCAGGCCATTTCGTCTACGTAGAGGCCGTCTGCGCGAACATGCTCGACAACCCGTGGCTGCGGGGAATCGTGCTCAGCAGCCGCGACATCACCGAGCGCAAGCGCGTCGAGGTGGCCCTCGTGCATGCGAAAGAGCAGGCCGAGGAAGTGGCGCGCCTGAAGAGCGCTTTCCTGGCCAACATGAGCCACGAAATCCGTACCCCGCTGACTGGAATCATTGGATTCGCGGGTATTCTGGCAGAGGAGGTCGAGGAGGCCCACCGCGAGTTCGTCACGTTGATCGAGCGCAGCGGACGGCGCTTGCTGCAAACGCTGAATTCGGTGCTGGACCTTGCTCGTCTCGAATCGAATCAGATGGAGGTCGAGCTCCGGCAACTCGATGTCGGCGAACAGGTCGAGGATATCGTGGCGCTCCTGCAGCCACTTGCTGGTGAAAAGGGCCTCGAGCTCACCTGTACTCTGCATACGGAGGATGCCGAAGCCATGCTGGACGCCGGCTGCCTCAGCAGGATCGTCACGAACCTGGTCGGCAACGCATTGAAGTTCACCGA
>JBJHBB010000332.1:0-3636 GCA_050485265.1 Rhodothermales bacterium
ACCTGGCCGACAAGGGCTATCTGCACTTCAAGAAATCAGGTAACGCCTACGTCTACTCCGCGGCGCGGCCGCCTGACGAGGTTCGCAGCAGCCTGCTCAGGTCTCTCACCGAAAAGGTCTTCCGTGGCTCGCCGCTCGCGCTGGTGCAGACGCTCGTGCGGCACGAGGAGTTGAGTGAGGAGGAGAGGGACGCGATCAGGCAACTCATCGAGGAGATGGAGGATCGCAACGATGGCTAGTGACGTGATCGGTGCCCTGGACCGGCTGGGCATCGTGTCGGCCGAGATCATCTGGCTCCCCGTTCTCGCGTGGACGATCAGCGCCGCGCTGGCTCTAATTGTTCTTCGGTCGGGGACGACGATACACCCCGGTGTTCGGTACCGGCTCGCTCAGGCCGCTCTACTTTCTCTTCCCGTGGGTGTGGCCATGTCACTGGTATTAAGGTTCGAGCCGCTGGCACCCGTCGCCCACGCTTTGCCTTCGCTGCCGTTGCTGACCGTCGGAAGTGCTGAGCCAGACTGGCTCGTGGCGGTGGTCGCTACCGAATCCACTCCGGCGTTGATATCGTGGTGGACGGTCGCCGGACTGGCAACGGTCGGGGCCATCTGCGCGGCGCTAGTCGCCTTGATTGTGCTCGTTCGCGATGCGATCGGCCTCGCGCGATTCAAGCGAGGTCTGCATGCCGGCGGCGAGGGCTACGAGGTCAAATTCTTCTCGAGACGCACGTGCACGGTGATGGCAAGCAAGGCTGTGTCCGTGCCAATCACCTTTGGCTGGCTCAGACCAGAGATCGTTCTTCCCGATGACCTTTCGCCGGAAGAGCGGCAACTCGCCATTGACCACGAGATGGTGCACATACGAAGGGCCGACTACGCCGCAGCATGGGCAGAGCGGCTCGTCGCCGTTCTGTTCGCCGTGCATCCGCTGGTCCACGTGCTGCGGAGGGAGTGCGGCCTCCTTCGAGAGCTGAGCTGCGACGCAGCGTTGATGGAACAGGGCCTGACCGACAAGCCCAGCTATGCTCGTCTGCTCTACACCCTCGCCGATCGCTCACCAGTAACGCCGGCGGCATCGATCGCCATGGTTCAGTCCCCATCCTTCATTCGCAAACGCATCGAAGCCATGTCGTCCCGCTTCTCGATCAACATGAACGTGACCACCCGATGGGTCCTCGCCGGTCTGGTCCTGGTCGTGATTGCCGGGCTGATGTCCTTGCCCCGCACCGTCAGTGCAACGACCGCCACGGGGACCGAAGGGGCGCTGGCTGCCGATACGATTGTGGTGGCATTGGATGAGATGCCAACGCCCGTCGGTGGTATGGAGGCCATCCAGGCCTCGCTCGTGTATCCTGGCGATGCCCGTGCCGAGGGGGTCCAGGGAACGGTCATACTCGAGTTTCTTGTGAGCGTCGATGGCAACGTCACTGAGGTTGAAGTTGCTAGCGGCGTAGACAAGCGCCTAGATGCAGCGGCAATGGATGCGCTCGCGAACACGCGCTTCGAGCCGGGCACTCGCGATGGAGAGGCAGTTCCCGTTCGAATGGCCATCCCGATCCGGTTCCGGCTCGGGGACGACGACCGAGCCGGTGATGGTCTTCGGATCGTGATGCGTGATTACTCAGTGACGGACGGGGTACCGCCAAACACGAAGCAATTGCGTATTGACGGCACGGTGCTCCGCAACGGCGCGCCTCTCCGAAACGCCCAGGTGTTCTGGTACACCGATACACATCCCGCCGGACGCGTCGGTCCTTCGGTCACGGGCGGTGATGGGGCATTCTCAATCGTCACCACGAGTCAGGAGTTCACGTTTCCTGTCCACCTGGTCGCGGAGCATGCGCGCGGCACAGCCGAAGTGGTGCTCGATCACCCGGACCATTTGAAGATCGGTCGAGACACTGATTGGCCGCCGCCTCCGCAAACTCCTCCCCAGCCGCGAGACGGTGATCCATATGTCGTCGTCGAGCAAATGCCAACCCCGATCGGTGGGATGGAGGGCCTGCAGGCGCGTGTCGTCTACCCAGAGCTTGCTCGTCGGACTGGGATCGAGGGCACCGTGTTCGTGCAGTTTGTGGTGGACGAAGACGGGTCTCCGTCTGACGTAACGATCGCACGTGGGATCGGCGGCGGTGCAGACGAGGCCGCCGCGGAGGCCGTTCGCCAGACCCGGTTCACACCAGGCCTACACGAAGGCGAGCCGGTGCGCGTGCGGTTCTCGCTGCCAGTTCGATTTAGTCTCGAAGAGGAGGCGACAGGTGACGCTTCTCGGGGCGATGCGTACGGACGCGATTTCTATGCGATAACCATAGTCGATGCGCTGGTCCGAGACGGGAAGCTTGTCATTCGCGGATATGTACGGCACACAGACGTAGTGAATGGGCGACCGGAGGCGATCGCGGCGCGTGCAGCCAAAAAACGCGTCGTCTTGGCAGGAGGACCGTGGCCGCAGAACGGCGCAGATGCGCCCCGAATTACCGAGGCGCTGACGACTGAGCGGGGGGAGTTCGAATTCGAAGCGGCCTTCAGCGAGCGATGGGAAATGCTCTTCGTCATGATAGAGGATGATCAAGGGATGGCGAATGGCGTCATGTTGCCACAGGCCAGACTTGTGCGGGAGGGCTGACGACGCGACCTGACGATCGTACGAGGGATCGGCGACGGTGCCGACGAGGCCGCAGAAGACGCCGTCCTTTAGACGCGTTTCACCCCTGTCCTACATGAAGGTCAGCCGGTGCGAGTGCGGATTTCCCTTCCGATGAGGTTCAGGTTGGCAAACGGCGATAGCACGTCCGACCGCTGACCAGGCGCTCTCAGAACATATCCATCTGACCGCCTCTCAGGCGGCGGAAGTGGACCGTCGAGAGCGGCTCGCGGCGCTGGTTGAGACCGAGTCTCTCGCACGTGGTCAGGAAGAGTTTGGAGATGGCCTCCGCCCAGATGCCCTCTCCACGCTGCCGAATGCCGAAGCGCGAGTCGGAAAGCCGACCTCCCCGGAGGTCGCGGATCCGGTTCAGCACCTTCGAGGCGCGCTCGGGGAAGGCGCGCTCGATCCACTCGGTGAAGATCGGCTCGACCGTGCCGTTCATACGCACGACCGTGTACCCTGCGCTAATTGCCCCGGCCTCCGCCGCGGCCTCCAGAATTGCAGGTACCTCCTCATCGGTGAGTCCCGGGATGATGGGGGCGACCATAACGCCGACCGGGATACCGGCTTCGGCCAGTTTGCGAACTGCTGCGAGTCTGCGAGCGGGCCTGCTTGTGCGGGGCTCCATCAGGTTGACGACCTCGTCGCGCAGGCTCGTGATGGAGATCCGCACCGCTGCGCAATCAAACGTCGCGAGCTCGGCTAACACATCAATGTCCCGCGTCACGAGGTGATTCTTGGTGATGATGCCCACGGGGTTGCGGTGCTGGAGAAAGACCTCCAGGCACGCTCGGGTGATGGCCAGCTTGCGTTCGACCGGCTGGTACGGATCGGTGTTGCCTGAGACGATCACCGGTTGTGGCTCCCAGGAGGCTTTCTGAAACGCGGCCGCGAGCAGGTCGGGCGCCTTCTCCTTCACCATGATCTGAGTCTCGAAGTCGATCCCCGCCGAGAAGCCCAGGTACTCGTGGCTGGGGCGCGCATAACAATAGG
>JBJHBB010000333.1:0-3630 GCA_050485265.1 Rhodothermales bacterium
GAGCATGGCCACACTGATGATCGCGGCTAACATCCCTGACGTGGATGCGCTCGTGATTCCGTTCGGTGATCAGTTGCCATTTAGACGCGGGATAACCCACGGTCCGCTCGGCATCCTCATCCTCCCCGCCGTGCTGACGGGAGCGATGGTGCTTTTCGACAGCTGGCAGGGCAGGCGGGGCAAACGCCCCGAGTCGCGTCTACCCGTTCGTCCTTGGCAGCTCCTCGCCCTCGCGTACGTGGCCGCGCTGACGCACCCGTTCCTCGACTGGTTGAACAATTACGGTGTGCGCCTCCTCATGCCGTTCTCTCACGAGTGGTACTACGGCGATGCCATCTTCATCATCGACCCCTGGATCTGGCTCGTGCTCGGCGCGGCGATCTTCATCTCCCGGAGGCGCGCTCGGCTGGGCCGGGGAAGGAGTCGAACTCCGTCCATTGTCGCGCTGGTGGCGGTCACGGTATACATCGGCCTGATGATCGGTGGTAGCCGTGTCGCCAGTCAGGCCGCTACGGAAGCTATCCTGGAGCGTGGCATGGGCCCCGTCGAGCGCCTGATGGCGTCTCCCCTCCCCGCTCATCCCCTCAGGCGAGAGATCATCTTCGACCGTGGCGACTCGTACGGCATCGCCACCTTTAATCTGGGTCCTGATCCGAGTCTGGTGATCACCCGCGAGTTCCTCCCGACGAACATCGACGATCCGATCGTCCAGCGCGCACTGACCGACCCCCACATGGCCCGGTTCATGTACTGGTCGCGCTTTCCGTTCTTCGAGGTCGAGGAGCGAGAGGACGGAACGTGGGTGCACGCGGGCGATCTCCGCTACCTCCGGCGACCAGGTCAGGGGTGGGCCGGCCGCTCGGTCGAAGTGCAGTGACGCCCTAAGCCGGCCGAACCGCCGTGGCCTCGATCTCCACCAGCGCGCCCTCTTCGAGCAGGTCCTTCACCTCGACCAACGTCATCGCGGGGAAGTTTTTGCCGATGACCTCGCGATAAACCTCCCCGATCTCTCGCCGGCGGGCGAGGTAGTCGTGCTTGTCGACCACGTACCAGGTGAGGCGGACGATATGCTGCGGGCCAGCGCCTGCCTCGGCCAGAACAGTCACGATGTTCCGCAGTGCCTGCTCCGTCTGGCCAGCGAGATCGTCCGAGACGAGGCGCTGCTCGGCATCCCAGCCGATCTGGCCTGCGACGAACACGAGACGGCCCTCAGCAGCAACACCATTGCTGTAGCCCGAGGGCCGCGGCCAGCCGGGAGGTTGGAGGAACTTCATCGAGGCAAACCGTTCGGGGAATACGGTGTTGGCAAAGCGTCCTTCCGAAGGTACAGCGGATGCCGCGGGTGCCCGTGTTTGGTGGTGCCGAAGCATTTCAGGTCGGAGATGAGTCGGGCGACGGCACTGCCGCGATCGAGGTGCGTTCCGTTGACGCCCCACGCGGCGACGACTAGGTCTGCGGAATCGGCATAGCGCGTCAGATACTCGTCGGTGAGGGCTCCGACGGGATCGTTGACGGCCTTCATGTCCGCCGGCAGGGTCGCGCGGTAGGCGAAGATGTTGAGCATGACCATACCGCCCATCCCCCAGTCCATAGCGAATCCGATGCAGCGGCGCACGGTCGGGTCGTTCTTCATCTCGTCGGCGGTAGAGGGATTCAGGCCGATGAACGCCGCAACAGACCCCTCGCCCCACCGGCGCCAGAGGGTGAAACGGTAGTCGTCGCACGGTGAGAAGACGGCCCCACTCGACGCATCGCCGCGCACCACGACATCAGGACCGGCCGCCAGCTCGATCATTCTCCCTTCAGCAGTTGCCGGGCGATGATGACCTGCTGCACCTCGGTGGCCCCCTCGTAGATGCGCAGCGGTCGGATGTCCCGGTAGAGCCGCTCGACGATGTGGCCCCTGGTAACGCCCTGCCCACCGAAGAGCTGAACGGCCGAGTCGACCACGCGCTGCGCGGCTTCGGTGGCGAAGGCCTTGGCCATGGCGGCCTCCTTGGTGATGCGCTCCGCGCCGCCGTCTTTGAGCCAGGCGGCGCGGTAGACCAGCAGCGCGGCGGCGTCGATGTCAGTCGCCATCTCGGCGAGGCGCGCCTGCGTTATCTGGAGGTCGGCCAGCGTGCCACCGAAAAGCTTCCGTCGGCGGACGTGCGCCAGCGTCTCGTCGAGTGCGCGACGTGCCATTCCCACGGCCGCGGCGCCGACCGTCGATCGGAACACGTCGAGGGTGGCCATGGCGATTCGGAAGCCCGCGCCCGGCTCGCCGAGCAGGTTCTCAGCCGGCACGCGGCATCCGTCGAACCGGAGGGTGCCGATCGGGTGCGGGGCGATCAGATCCGGTTTCTCGGTGACGGAGAGGCCAGGGCTATGGGCCTCGACGATGAAGGCACTCAGTCCACGTGCCCCATCCCCCTCGCCGGTTCGGGCAAAGACGACGTAGACGTCGGCGATCCCGGCGTTCGAGATCCAGGCTTTCTCGCCATCGATGACGTACTCGTCGCCATCGAGTCTGGCAGTAGTCGCAAGTGCCGCCACGTCGGAGCCTGCCTCGGCCTCGGAAATAGCGAATGCAGGGATCGCCATACCCATCCCAACGCCCGGAAGAAAGCGCGCCCGCTGGTCCTCGGTGCCGAAGAGTGAGATCGGTCCGCTGCCGAGACCCTGCATAGCAAAGGCGAAGTCGGCAAGCGCTGACCGGTAGGCGAGCGTCTCGCGGGCGATCGCAAGCGAACGCACATCGAGTTTCCCTTCACCAGACGTCGCCAGGCCAAGCCAGCCACCCTCCCCGAGAGCACGAACCAGGTCCCGGCTCGCTGCAACCGCATCCTCAGGCTCCTCATCGGGCACCTGCTCTTCGGCCCACGCTGCGAGCCCCGCCGCTATGTCGCGATGGCGGTCGTCGAAGAACGGCAGGTCGTGGAGGGAGGAGGTCAAGCGTGGAGACGGTGAGACGGTGAGACGGTGAGACGGTGAGACGGTGAGACGGTGAGACGGTGAGACGGTGAGACGGTGAGACGGTGAGACGGTGAGACGGAGGTTACAAAGCCAGAATCATCATCATCATCCTTCAGTCTCCCTCAAACACCGGCTTCTCCTTGTTGACGAACGCGTTGTAGGCCCGCTCGAAGTCGCGGGTCTGCATACAGATGGCCTGCGCCTGGGCCTCGGCCTCGATGGCCTGATCGACGCTCATGCTCCACTCCTGCTCGAGCATCGTCTTGGTCATGGCGTGGGCGAAGGTCGGGCCGGCGGCGAGAGACGTCGCCAGTTCGTGAGCGCGCTCGTACACCGCCGCGCCCTCCTCGAGGTGGTTGTAGAATCCCCACACGTGTGCCTCAGCCCCCCTCATCACACGGCCCGTGTAGAGTAGCTCCGCCGCGCGACCCTGACCGATGATCCGGGGGAGGATGGCGCACGCGCCCATGTCGCACCCGGCCAGGCCGACCTTCGTGAACAGAAAGGCCACCTTGCTACCAGGCGTCCCGATCCGCATGTCGGAGGCCATCGCGAGGATGGCCCCGGCCCCCACGCAGACACCCTCCACCGCACTGATCACCACCTGCGGGCAGCCGCGGATGGCCTTCACGAGGACGCCGGTCATCCGTGTGAAGCGAAGCAGCTCGGGCATCG
>JBJHBB010000334.1:0-3619 GCA_050485265.1 Rhodothermales bacterium
GTTGATCGGTTCGCCAACGGTTCCGAGAAGCTTCAGGCTCTGTCGGCTGGTGCGGTGAACGAATCGGTCCCCGAGCCGCATCAACGCCCGGATGGCCGTAGGCGCAGTGTAGATCTGGGTGACCTCGTGCCGGTCGACGACGTGCCAGAATCGGCTGGCGTCCGGGTAGCTCGGAACGCCCTCGTAGATGACCTGCGTGGCTCCATTGATCAGCGGTCCGTAGACGATGTAGGAGTGGCCGGTTATCCAGCCTACGTCGGCCGTGCACCAGTAGACGTCGTCCTTCTGGTAATCGAAGACGAGTCGATGGGTGAAGGCGGCGTAGACGCAGTAGCCCGCGGTGGTATGCAGAAGCCCTTTCGGTTTTCCCGTCGAACCCGAGGTGTAAAGAATGAATAGGGGGTCCTCGGCCTCCATCTCCTCGCAAGGACAATCAGGGTCCGCCTTCATTGCAGCCTGCTCGTACCACACATCCCGCCCACCCACGAAATCAACGTGGGCACCCGTATTCCTCACGAGCAGCACGTGACGCACGCCCTCGGCCAGTTCGAGCGCCTGGTCCACATTCGCTTTCAGTGGCACGCGGCGGCCGCCACGACGAGCCTCATCGGCCGTGATGACGAAGTCCGATTCACAATCGGTGATGCGGCTCGCGAGCGCATCCGGGGAGAATCCCGCGAACACCACGGAGTGCACGGCGCCGATCCGTGCACAAGCGAGCATCGCGTAGATGGCCTCCGGGATCATCGGCAGGTAGATAGTCACGCGATCGCCCTTTCTGACCCCATAGTCCTGCAGGACGCACGCAAGTCGAGCTACGGATGCCCTGAGTTGGGCGTAGGTGATGTGTCGTGAGTCCTCGTCCGGCTCGTCCGGTTCAAAGATCAATGCGACACGGTCCCCATGTCCTCGCTGCACGTGGCGATCCACGGCGTTGTAGCAAGCGTTCGTGCGCCCGCCGTCGAACCACTTTATCCGAATATCGGGCGCGTCGAAGGAGACGTTCCGGACCGTCGCAAACGGTTTGTACCAGTCGATCACATCGGCCTGCTCCGCCCAGAACTCGTCGGGATCGTCCACTGAGCGACGATATAGCTCCTCATATTCGTCGATCGAGGAGACGTGTGCGCGCTCGGCGAATGAGGCCGGAGGGTCGTAGATAGCTCGATCTGACATCAGCGGGAGTGTATGCGGGGGGATTGCCGCAGCGTAGCGCGGACTCCCAACATTACGCACGCCAGGCTCCCAGCGCAGGATCGATCAGTGCCGAACGAATCGGCTGACCGTCGTCCGATCGACGCGACGCCGGATCATCCCATCGACGCTGAAGCGGCCGGCGCCTGCTAGAAGGAAGAGGAGCGCCGTGAACCAGAAGAACAGCGCGAGCTCCATCCCACGGAAGGTGTCGCCGACGAGCAAGTGCGCCCACACGACGATCCCGGTCATGGTGAGGAGGATGAAAGCAGCCACTCCCCGCGTCGCAAAACCGAGGGCCAAAAGAAGACCTCCTGCGAACTCTGCGATCGCTACTAGCCAGGCGAAGACGATGGCCGCCGGGAATCCGAAGCCGTCGATCCGATCGACGAAGCCGTCGGAGGGAGGCAGTTTATTTATTCCGTGGCCCAACGCAAGGGCCAGCCCTGCGAAGAGCCTGAAGATGAGCAGCCCTGCATCGGCGGCGACGTTCGACCCGCCTCCACCTCCGATTAGAAAGCGCTGGAACGGCGACGACATGTGAGAGCATTGCGGTGAGGGCGGCCGGTTCACGCATGAACGCTGGATTGGTTCACAGGGCCGTTTTTGCCAGCGCGCGCCCAAGCTATCTTCGCCAGTAAGCGCGCAACGAATGGGAGATCGCTCCACCATCCTCGGCATCGAGACCTCTTGCGACGACACAGCGGCGGCGGTGCTGGTCGACGGGCACCTCGTCTCGAATATTCGCTCGTCACAGGCGGACCATGACACGTACGGCGGTGTGGTCCCCGAGCTAGCCAGCAGGGCGCACCAGCGGTTGATCGTTCCTGTGGTCGAGGCGGCACTGTCCGAAGCAGGAGTGTCCCGGCGCGACCTCACTGCCGTCGCGGTCACCTATGGGCCGGGGCTGGCCGGTTCGCTACTCGTTGGACTGTCCTTCGCCAAGGGCCTTGCTGTCGGGTTGGACATCCCCCTCATCGGTGTGAACCATCTCGAGGGTCACGTCTACTCGGTGTTTGTCGAAGACCCGCATCCCACGTTTCCCTACGTTTGCCTGACCGTCTCTGGCGGCCACACCCAACTCGACGTGGTCCGGGAGGGCTTCGTTCACGAGAGTCTCGGCCGAACCCGCGACGACGCCGCCGGCGAGGCGTTCGACAAGGTGGCCAAGATGCTGGAGCTTGGCTATCCCGGCGGACCGATCATCGACCGGCTCGCCGAGACCGGCGATTCGACGGCTTTCGCGTTTCCCCGAACTCGACTCGAAAATCCCAAGGGACCGTTCGACTTCTCGTTCAGTGGAATCAAGACCGCCGTCCTGTACACTCTGACTGATGTCCCAGTCGACGCGCGAAAGGCGTTCGCCGACGAGCATCAAAATGACATCGCAGCCTCATTCCAACAGGCGGTGGTGGAAGTGCTCGTCGAAGCGCTTCGAGATGCTGCGGCCAGCACGGGAATCAGCACGGTGGCCATCGTGGGAGGAGTGTCTGCCAACCGCCAGCTGAAGCGCGACGCCGCTGAGATGGCGCAGTCCGAGGGACTCGATCTGTTCATCCCGCGACTCGAGCTCTCGATGGACAACGCGGCGATGATCGCGGTCACGGGCCGGTTCAAACAGCGGGCCGGCCTGGTCGACTCACTGGCCCTTACCGCGGAACCGGCACTTCGCCTCGGTGGGGAGCTTGCCGCGTAGCCGGCCGGGGTCCTACAATTTTTTCTGGAGGCCGAACATCGGTCCGAGCCGCGCTTACAGGGGCGGTCTCCCGCACATCACATCGATACACGATGTCCTCCCTTCGTCTCGTGCTGATCGCAGTCGTCGTCCTGATTCTGCTCGGGCTGGGCGTCGCCTACTGGGTGATGTTTGCGCCCAATACGCCGGCCTACGAGGGCGAGCGCGGAGTCAAGATCCCAGTCGGATCGTCGTTCGAGCAGACGGTTGACTCTCTCCAGGCGGCGGGGCTGTTGCGAACATCGCTTTCGTTCGAGATCGCGGGCTCGGTCACCGGATGGCGGCGTCAGATCAAGCCCGGCCACTACCGTTTCGCTGAGGGAGCCAGCAACCACGCCATCCTCGACAAGATCAGGAAGGGGCGGCAGGACCCGATCCGCGTCACCATCCCTCCGGGCGTTCGTCCCCACGTGCTTGCGGCCGTGCTGCGGCGGCAGCTCGACACCGACCCCGAGGCCTTCCTGGCCGCTCTCCGCGATCAGGAAGTTGCCGAATCTGTCGGAACCGATACCACCCACCTGTTCGGCTTCATGCGCCCGAACACGTTTGACATTTATTGGACAACGAGTCCCGAAGGGGTAGTCCGCCGTCTCAAAAATGAGTGGGACCGGTTTTGGACGGACGACATGCAGCAGTCTGCCGACAATCTCGGCCTGTCGAAGGAGCAGGTCCTGACGATGGCGTCAATCG
>JBJHBB010000335.1:0-3612 GCA_050485265.1 Rhodothermales bacterium
GGCCCAGCCATCTCCGCCCACGATCCAGACACTCTTCGGCACCAGGGTATCGGCAAGAGCGACGAGGTCCAGCGCTGTAGGGTCGTCGAGGTTCGACATTCGGTCCTTGAGCGTCTGCACGTCTGATCGCCGCGCTGCGATCGCCTCCGGCGTCGATTCACACGGGGTGGACAGGCGGTCGGCGAGGTCATCACCCAGCGTTTGCCGGAATCGATCCACGAGTTCGACGGCCTGCTCGGCCTGCTTGTCGAGGGCCAGCCTCATGCCCAGACCGAACTCGGCATTGTCCTCGAACAGCGAGTTGCTCCAGGCTGGTCCTCGGCCCTCCCTGTTCGACGTCCACGGTGTCGTCGGCAGATTGCCGCCATAGATCGACGAGCAGCCGGTCGCGTTGGCCACCAGTGCACGATCCCCGAACAGCCGGGTGAGAAGGCTCAGGTACGGTGTCTCCCCGCATCCCACGCAAGCGCCCGAGAACTCGAACAGCGGGTCGAGAAGCTGCACGTCTTTCGTCTTCGTGAAGTTGAGAACCGTCAGCGGGAGGAAACCGTCTGATTCGGCCTGGCCATTGGTACGCACCACCTCCGGCAGGAGGAGGAAGTAGTCCCAGTGCTCGATACCCTGCTCTCGATGCGACGCCTGGGGCTCCATGTTGACGGCACGTCGCCGGGGCTGGGCTTTATCCTTCACCGGGCAGATCTCGAAGCATAGCCTGCATCCCGTGCAGTCCTCGACGGCAACCTGTAGCGTGTAGTTAAGGTCGGGGAGTTCGCGCCACCGCGCGGGGGCAGACAGAAACCCTTCCGGGGCGTCGGCCAGCGCTTCCTTGCTCGCGACCTTCGCCCTGATGACGGCATGGGGGCAGGCGGCCACGCACTTGCCGCACTGGATGCAAATGTCCGGGTCCCAGACCGGGATTTCGACCGCCAGATTTCGCTTCTCGTAGCATGAGGTGCCGGTTGGAAACGTGCCGTCAACAGGCAGCGCACTCACGGGCAGTTCGTCTCCACGTCCTGCGATGATCACGCCGGTGACATCGCGCACGAAGTCGGGAGCGTCGTCAGGTACGGGGGGTTGCACGTGGGCATGACCGGCTACCTCTCCGGTGGGCACGGGAGCCAGGCCAGACAGCGCTGCGTCGACGGCGGCGAAATTGAGTCGAACGACGGCTTCCCCACGTTTGCCATACGTCTCACGAATGCCCTGCTTGACGGCCTCCAGCGCCCGGTCGATCGGGATCACCTTCGAAAGAGCGAAGAAGCACGCCTGCATCACGGTATTGATGCGACCGCCGAGCCCCAGGTCTGACGCGATCCGCGCGGCGTCTACGGCGAAGAGCTTGAGCTCTCGCTCGATGACCTGCTTCTGGACGCTCCGCGGCAAGAGGGACCACACTTCCTCCGGTGCATGGGGCGCGTTGATCAACACGGTCGCACCCCGGGCAGCACAAGCTAGTGTGTCGTAGCGCTTGAAAAAGCCGAACTGGTGCACTCCCACGAACTGCGCTTCCTGGATGAGGTAGGTGCTACGGATGGGATTCGGTCCGAACCTGAGGTGGGAAATCGTCCGCGCGCCGGCTTTGCGGCTATCGTAGACGAAGTATCCCTGCACGTGCATCCCCGCCTCCTCCCCGATGATCTTGATCGAGTTCTTATTGGCACCAACGGTTCCGTCGGATCCTAGCCCCCAGAAGACGGCGCGCTGGACATCGCTCGATTCGGCCTCAAAGGTGTCGTCGGCAGAAAGGCTCGAATGAGAGACGTCGTCGTTGATGCCGAGCGTGAAGTGGTTTCTGGGTGATGGTGCGTCGAGCTCGTCGAGCGCGGCTTTCGCCATCGCCGACGTGAACTCTTTGGACGAGAGCCCGTAGCGCCCACCGATCACGCGCGGTCGACGGTCATCGAATCGATCATTCGCGAATTCGGCCAGGGCGGTCTGTACGTCCGTGTAGAGAGGCTCGCCGGTGGCACCGGGCTCCTTGGTACGGTCCAACACGGCGATCCCCCGAGTCGTCGAGGGCAGGCTTGCAACGAAGCGCTCCGCGCTGAACGGGCGATAGAGCCGGACCTTGACTAGTCCCACGCGCTCGTCGTCGTTGGCGAGACGCTCGACCGCCTCGGCAGCGGCCTCACACCCGGAGCCCATCATCACGAGCACTCTCTCGGCAGCCGGATGGCCCGCGTAGTCAAAGGCGCGATACTGACGACCCGTACGCTCGGCCAGCGTGTCCATCACCTCCTCCACGACGTCCGTCGTGCGCGCGTAGAACGGGTTGACCGCCTCGCGCGCCTGGAAGAAGACGTCGGGGTTCTGCGCCGTACCGCGCACTACCGGTCGATCAGGCGTCAGTGCGTGGGACCGATGCTCGCGGACCAGAGATGCCGGCAACAACGCGTGCATAGCGTCGTCCTCCAGCACCTCCACTTTCTGCAACTCGTGCGACGTTCGGAAGCCGTCGAAAACGTGCAGGAATGGGACTCTCGAGCGGAGTGTCGCGGCCTGGGAGATCAGGGCCATGTCCATCACCTCCTGGACGTTTGCGGCGAATAGCATCGCCCAGCCGGTGGTGCGGGCCGCCATCACGTCCGAGTGATCCCCGAAAATCGAAAGTGCGTGGGTGGCGACTGACCGAGCCGCGATGTGGAAGACCGTCGGGGTGAGCTCACCGGCGATCTTGAACATGTTCGGGATCATCAGGAGCAGCCCCTGGCTCGCCGTGAAGGTCGTCGTCAGGCTGCCCGCCTGCAGCGCGCCATGCACGGCACCGGCGGCCCCGCCTTCGGACTGCATCTCCACGATCTCGGGGACCGTACCCCAGAGATTGACCCGGCCGCCTGCCGTCCACAGATCCGCCAACTCTCCCATCGGTGAGGCAGCCGTGATGGGGTAAATCGCGACCACCTCGTTGGTCTTGTGTGCCACATAGGCTGCCGCCTCGTTGCCGTCCATGACCACCGTGGACGTGTGCTCGGCAGGGTCGGGCGAGGTTTGGGTCCGGCGAGTTGTTCTGGGGGAGACTGTAGTGGGCATCGGAGCGCGGCATGGCCTGACTCCAATCACCCCCACAACGACAACAAAATGAATGGGGAACGCGCCGACCTCCTCGTGAGGCGGAGCCACGACGACTAGCGGGGTCAATCCCTACATCAACAACCTGCAAAGCGCGTGGTAAGCGCCCGTGTCAGTCGCGGAGCGGCCTGAGCGCCTCTGCCCAGCGCACCAGCTCGTCCAGCATCGCCCCGGCGGCCTTCTCGTGGAACTCCTCGGGCTGGAATACGCCGTCCTCATCAACCCGCTTGGCAATGAACTGCACGGACACTGCCTCGACGATCGGTACCACCCGAAGCGTGTTCAAGATCAACTTCGTCATCTCCGCCGAGCGCATTCCACCGGCCGCCCCACCATAGCTGACCATTCCGGCCGGCTTGTAATTCCACTCACGATAGAGAAAGTCGAGCGCGTTGAGCAGCGACGGCGGCGAGCCGTGATTGTACTCCGGGGTGACAAACACATACGCATCTGCCCCGGCGACCTGATCGCTCCAGGCCCGGGTGTGGTCCTTGGTGTACTTCTGCAGTCGGGGATGATTCGGCTCGTCGAGAAGTGGCAGAT
>JBJHBB010000336.1:0-3610 GCA_050485265.1 Rhodothermales bacterium
AGCTTGGCCATTTTCTGGCGGCCAAGATGTTCGGGATGCGTGTCGAGCAGTTCTCGATCGGCTTTCCGCCGAGAATTGCCGGAAAGCAGATTGGTGAGACCGAGTACAGGATCGGGGCGATTCCGTTGGGCGGCTACGTCAAGATCAGCGGCATGATCGACGAGTCGCTGGATACCGAGTGGGAAGGGCAGGAGCCGCAGCCCTGGGAATTTCGAGCCAAGCCGGTGTGGCAACGAATCGTGGTCATCACGGCCGGTGTCGCTTTCAACCTGGCGCTCGCGTTCGTCATCTTCATTGGCCTGAAGTGGCATTACGGGGATGTTTTCATCCCCGCTGAGCGCGTTCAGTCCGTCTACGTAGCTCCCGGCTCGATCGCGGAGGACATCGGGTTTAGAACCGGTGATCGATTGGTGGCGGTGAACGAGCGGCCGCTCGTCAGCTACGACGAATTCCGCTCTCTGCAGGCGCTCACCGCTGATCGAGTGACCTTCACCGTCGAGCGCGAGGCACAGCCGGTAACCATCGAAGCGCCAGAGGATTTGATGTCGCGGCTCAATGCGGCGGAAGGCGACTTCGGGTTCGACTGGCTACCGAGCATTGTCGGCTCGCTTTCGGTTGGTGGGCCCGCTGATCGTGCCGGAATCAGGCCGGGCGATCGCATTCTCGAGCTCGATGGCCAGCGTGTGCAATTCTGGCGCGAGATGGCTGAGGTGATACAGACCAGTCAGGGCGAGGCCATGACGGTACGCTTCGCCCGACCCGACTCGCTCCTCGAAGGCCGCCTTCCCGATGGCGTCGAGCGCGTCGGTCAGATCCCGGCGGCCGGCGTCTATGAGACGTCCATCACCCCGATCCATTCCAACGATCAGTTCATGATCGGCGTGGGCTCGGCTACGGCCGAGCAGTTGCGTGAGCTCTTTGGGATTCAGGAGCGGCGATACGGTTTCGGCGAGGCCATACTCGAGGGTTCGAGGGAGACAGTGGGCTGGGTGGGCCTCTACGGCAAGCTCATCCAGCGCTTATTCACCGGTCGTGACAGCGTCCGCGAGAGCGTGGGTGGTCCGCTAATCATCGCCAAGGTGACCAAGGAGGCGGCTGAACGAAGCATGTTCGACTTCTGGCGGTTGGTCGCCAATCTGTCGATCGCGCTGGCGGTGTTCAACATCCTCCCGATTCCCGTGCTCGACGGCGGCCAGCTCGTCTTCCTGCTTTATGAGGGCATCACGAGACGTGAGCCATCGCTGCGGTTCAGAATGGTGGTGCAACAGATCGGGATGGTGCTCATCCTGGCGTTCATGGTCTTTGTGATCTTCAACGACGCGATGCGGATATTCTGATTCGCGAGGATGCTCGCAGCATCTTGCCCGTTCTTCACGGCCACCTAGGCGGGGTCCGGCGCGGCGCCCAGTACCTTGTTCAGTTGCGCCAGCCACAACTCCCTCGCCCGTGCCCGCAGTCGACCTGACCGACGCGCCTCAGACTGAGCAGGACGCAGCCCGCCAGGCCGACCTGCTCCAGAGCGGGCCGCTTCCGCGACACATCGCGGTGATCATGGACGGCAACGGCCGCTGGGCGCGGCAACGCGGACTCAAGCGCGTCGCCGGGCATCGAGAGGGCGTGGCGTCGGTTCGAGAGATCACGGAGGCTTGCGCGCAACTGGGCGTGGAGTACCTCACCCTGTACGCCTTCTCGACCGAGAACTGGCAGCGGCCCCGCGCCGAGGTGTCGGCGCGGATGGAGTTGCTCGTGTCGACGCTCAGAAAGGAGGTCGATCGCCTCCAGCGCAACGATATCAAGCTGACCACCATTGGTGACCTGGACCGACTGCCCACGAACTGTGCCCGCGAAATGCGCGAGGCCGCGGACCTTACGCGCGGCAACAAGCGCATGACGCTCACCTTAGCCCTGTCCTACTCTGGCCGCTGGGAGATCACCCGGGCTGTTCGCACGATCGCCAGTCGTGTCGCCTCTGGTGAGCTCGCGCCTGAGTCGATTGACGAGGAGACTGTGCGCGCGCATCTCCACACTCCCGACCAGCCCGATCCGGACCTCCTGATCCGCACCGGCGGAGAAATGCGAGTCTCGAACTTCCTCCTCTGGCAGGTAGCCTATACCGAGATCTACGTCTCGGGTCTGTTCTGGCCGGACTTCCGCCGCGAGGCTCTCTACCATGCCATCGAGGACTACCAGCGTCGCGACAGGCGTTTTGGCCGAGTCGCGGCCTCCTCCGAGTAGAATCACCATTCAAGCCCGTGGCTGTGCGGCAATAAGCCCACCGCGGGACGCGTTCCGACGATGACGAATTTCCGCACCACGTTTCGCCCGTTGCTGCGCCAGGCTTCCCCCCACATTATGCACCTTCTGACCGTTCGCGCTCGTGCGCTCTCGCTGCCGGCTCTGGTCGCGGCAATGGTCCTCTTCACCGGCACCCCCGTTCTTGCGCAGGGTGGGCTTGGCGTGCAGCCGGGCCAGCGGGCCCCGCAGACCTTCACCATCCTGAGCGTGACAGTCGAGGGCACGGAGGACGCAAGTGTGCGTCAGTTCGTGCTTCAGACATCTGGGCTCACCGAGGGCCAGACCATCTCGGTCCCGGGTGATGAATCCATCTCCGATGCGGTGCGGCGACTCTTCGATCTGGGAAGTTTCCATGATGTAGATGTCATCGCGGAGAGCTTCGAGGGCGATGGCGTTCACCTGGTGATCCGCGTGGTCGAGGCGCCTCGCGTAGGCAACTTCAGCTTCGAGAATCTGCGCCGATCGTGGGTTGACGAACTACGTAGAGAGATCCCGCTCGTTCGGGGCAGGCCGCTTCGGACGCAGGATATCGAGCGGAGTGAGCAGGTCATTCTGGACTATATGGCCAACCGGGGCTTCCGGCTCGCACGCGTGGAGACCGTGGAAGCGCCTGGCGACGGGAATCGCGTCGACCTCACGTTCAACGTCGAGCGCGGGCCGCGGGTAGAGGTTGGCACTGTCATGTTCGAAGGGAACGAAGAGATTGCCGACAGCCGACTGCGCCGCCAGCTCCGCAACACGCGCGAGGCGCGTTGGTGGCGTTTCTGGAGCCGCGACACGTTCAACCGCCAGGAGTTCGAGGAGGACCTGGAGAGCCTCAAGCGGTACTACCAGGACCGTGGCTTCTACAGCGTGCGCGTCCTCGACGACTCTGTCTGGATGGACGCCGATGTGCATCCTCCGGAAGTGGCCGTCAAGGTACTGGTCGACGAGGGCCCGCTTTATCACATCCGAAACGTCACCTTCGACGGCAATACCGAGTACAGCGACGATAGGCTCCGTCAGGCGCTCAACGTCGAGCATGGTGAGATCTACAATCGGACCAAGCTCGAGCGCAATCTCTACTACAACCGCGATCACTCCGACATCTACTCGCTCTACCAGGATCGCGGATACCTGCGGTTCAATGCACAGATGAGGGTGATCGAGGTACCGGGTGACTCACTGGACCTCGTCGTCGAAATGGACGAGGGCGATGTCTACCAGTTTGGCCGAATCACCATTCGCGGCAATACCCGAACGAACGACCACGTGATTCGACGGGCGCTCAGGACGGTCCCGGGGACCACCTACAGCCGGCAGACGGTCGAGCCTG
>JBJHBB010000337.1:0-2485 GCA_050485265.1 Rhodothermales bacterium
GGCCCAGGGGGCCGCCTACCCTCAGCCCTCAGACAAAGTACACGCCGTGTTGCAGGAGTACGCCGACCTACTGGCAGACAGCCTCGTCACAGAACTTGACCCGCACGACGAGGCTCTTGCCGTCCTCATGAAGCCACCAGACGGGCTACAGCCGGGATCCTCCGTGAAGCAATGGCGCGCTGCCATGGATCCGATCACCGAGCACATCTCATCGGTTGCCGGGACGGAGCCCGATCGACAGACGGCTGCACGGCTTCGAGTCCTCGCTCAGATGAAACACGGCCTCAGTCCAATCGACGCGCCGACTGCACCCGATGTGACGGCAGGACCGGGGGTCGTCAAGGCAGATGGGCGCCTACTCGACACAGAGATCATCGCCATCTACTGGTGAAGCGAGGCAGACACTCGCGCTCGTGTCCGTCCGCTGACCTAAGAGAGGAATCGAGAGGCGGGCCCCACCATCTCGACCAGAGTTCGCAGAGCCTCTACGGCATCTTGGATCGACAAACTACAGTCGTCCCAGGTTGAACGTCAGCTGCCGTAGAGACGCTCGTGGAAGCTGTCGACGGCAACGACGGCGTCGGCTCGCAGGGTGGCGAGGTCGAGGTCGGGGTGATCGACAAGCATCTGCTCGGCGTAGGCCGCTGAGCCTTGCGCCGAGGGGTCAGCGAAGAGCGCCTTGAGATCGTCCAACCCAGTTCGCATGGCGGCCAGATCATCCTGGAACCGTGCCGTGACCGCGTCGGCGGCCTCGATCGGACCATCGAGGTCGTTGTGGAGCAGCACGAAGGCGATGTCGTACCAGTCCTGGCGTGGTGGGAATCGGGTCCACCGTGAGGTGAGCCACCGGCGTGATCCTGGGATGTGTACGACCAAGTGCACAACAAGGAGAACACGCCGATGGCTCTGTCTGAGTCTGCCGTTTCCGACCTGCTCGACGCGCTCCGCGTCGGGGAGGGCAGCGACCTCGTCCGCGAACTGGCCCAGTGGGCGCTCCAGCAGCCCATCGACGCCGAAGCGACCGAGAAGATCGGTGCCGACCCGTGGGAACGGAGCCCCGATCGCGTCACGCACCGCAACGGGACCCGCCCGAAGGTGCTCTCGACGAAGGCCGGCGACCTGGCGTTGTCGATCCCGAAGCTCCGCAAGGGCTCGTTCTTCCCCGGACTGCTCGAGCCGCGTCGGCGCATCGACCAGGCCCTCTACGCAGTGGTGATGGAGGCCTACGTCGCCGGGGTCTCGACGCGCTCGGTCGACGACCTGGTCGCTGCGATGGGTGTCGACACCGGGATCTCCAAGTCCGAGGTCAGCCGGATCTGCGCCCGCCTCGATGAACGCGTCGAGGCCTTCCGGGGTCGCACGCTTGGCCACGTCGAGTTCCCCTACGTGTACTTGGACGCGACCTACATCAATGTCTCCCGAGCTGCGCCAACTCGGCCGGACCCTTCACCGCTGGGCCGACGAGATCGTCGCCTGGCACCACGCCCAGGTCTCCAACGGGCTCACCGAAGCCACGAACACCCGACGGTTCCACAACTACCGCCTACGCGTCCTGCTCTACGCAGGACGACCCAACTGGGACCTCCTCACCCCCCTCGCCCCAGCAGGACCACCCGGAAGTCTGACGAGCCGCCAACGCCTGCCGGAGAGGACGATCATCGGGACGCAGAAACAGACATGCCGCCCGGTCTCTCGACCGTCGAGCCAGCAGAGGCGTCTAGAGTACGTCCGTTCACAACTAGATCCGAAGTCTATAGTATTCCTCGACGACCAAAGTGGTGACGCCTTGATTTGTCGCAACGTCTTATCGTGAAGTGCTGAGCGCATCTTTGCTCACGGAGAAGGGATACCCGACTGACGAACCCGAAGGGTAGGACGATGTCGACAGCAGGGGAGGCTTTTCGACGAGGAGCCAATTGGGCTCCACTTCCAGTGGTTGGCGCCCTCGCCGTTTCCCTCCTACCTGCGGCGATCGTCGCTCGGCGAGCCGTGTGGCGAAGCGACGATGGCCATTTGCGCGTCTCACTGTTCGACGATGCCATGATCTCGATGTCTTACGCCCGGACGTTCGCAGATGGTCACGGTTTGGTTTGGTATCCGGGAGCACCCAAGGTTGAGGGAATATCCAACCTCGGGTGGACCATGACGATGTCCCTCTTGCACTGGGTTGGCCTGACGCCCAATGGAGTGGCAATGTCAATCATCGCGCTGAGTCTGCTGGCGATCTGGACGACTGCGTATATCTCTACACGTTTCGCAGCGAACGTCTTCCGAGTTGGGGCCCCGATGGACAGGTTCGTCATTGCACTGGTTGTCGCCGGCAACTTGCCGCTACTCTATTGGGCGCTTCGGGGCATGGAGGTCGGAATCGTCACACTTCTAACCGTAGCATCGATCGGGTCAGTTTGGTCTGTCTCTACGAGCTCGACGCCACACTTTATGGCTCTACCAGCCTTATCACTCATTGGTGGCATCGGTCTCGCGG
>JBJHBB010000337.1:2495-3606 GCA_050485265.1 Rhodothermales bacterium
TTCTCATAGTGTCCCTTGCGTGCGCAGTTTGGCTAGCACTGGCGCGGCCCCAGGGTTGGGTGCGGACAACGGCCAGCGTGATGATCGGCCCATTAGCGGTACTTGGACTAACCACTCTCTTCCGACTCCAATACTACGGTCGGCTGTTTCCAAATACGTACTATCTCAAGGTTGAGGGGGTCGCTACGATAGACCGAGTTACGAGGGGAGTCGCAGTCAGTGCGATCACAGCAGGCGCCTACATCATTCCTATGCTTGCCGTCATCTGCGTGTGCTGGCGGCACATGGGCGAGCGCCAGCGTCTCTTCACTACTCTCTCCTTATCGGCCGCTGGGGGACTCATCCTCTACTCGACCTGGGTTGGGGGTGATGCGTGGGAGAGTTACCTCCTGCCCAACCGTTACCTCACGCCAGCTGTCACCATACTCGCGTTCCTTGCGATCAGTTGCCTGTTGCATGTGGCCGATCCGACTCGTTGCGACCGTAGCTCCGACATTGGCCGGAAGGTGTCGGGAGCTCCGCTGCTTCTGCTGGCGGTTGGCCCGCTCATTACCGTGAGCCTCAGCAACAGCGGCGGCCGGGCACTCGATGCGGGCCTAGCAAGCGGCCAGATATCGATCCTCTTTCACGCATTAGCTGTGATGGCATTAGTTCTGATTGTGCGTGCCTTAATCAGATCTAATGGCATCGATCAGCGCCCCGACAGAAATCGGGCTTTGGTTGGTGCAGTTACTGCACTTGTGCTATTAGCACTGTCGTTCCGGACGCCGCACGTCCTGCATGTTGACGACAGCAACTTCATCGCAATGCGGGGAGTAAAGATGTCCGAAGTTACCTCACCAGATGCTGTGATCGCTGTCAGCGGAGCCGGCGGCAGTCAGTATTATGCAGAGCGAGCCGCGGTTGACCTGTTGGGAAAGTCCGACCGGACGATCGCCGAGGGCGTGCCAAGTACGGATAGATTTGTCCCTGGCCACAACAAGTTCGATCTCAAGCACTCCGTTGAGGAGCACCGGCCGGATGTCATCGTAGACATCGACTTTGCTTACGACCCACAGATGCTCGAAGCGCTCGGCTATCGCCAAGTCCGCCTCGCGCCCCCCTCAACCGC
>JBJHBB010000338.1:0-3604 GCA_050485265.1 Rhodothermales bacterium
GCTGGCGCCGAGGCGCGAGGCCCCGCTGGCGACCATCGCCTCGGCGGTCTCGCGGGAGCGGATGCCGCCGCTGGCCTTGACGCCCATCTGCGGGCCCACGACGCGGCGCATGAGGGCCACGTCCTGCGGGCTGGCGCCGCCCTTGGCGAAGCCCGTCGAGGTCTTCACGAAGTCCGCCCCGGCGTTCTGGCTCAGGACGCACGCGATCACCTTCTCCTCGTCGGTCAGGAGGGCCGTCTCCAGGATCACCTTCACGATGGCGCGGCCCCCGCTGGCGTCGCGCGTGGCGGCCACCACGGCGCGGATGTCGTCCTCGACCTCCGCGTAGCGGCCGCTCTTGAGGAAGCCGATGTTGAGGACCATGTCGACCTCGGTGGCCCCGTCGCGGACGGCCTGTGCGGCCTCGGCGGCCTTGATCGGCGCGCGGTTCGCGCCGAAGGGGAAGCCGATCACGGTGCAGACGGCCGAACCGGACCCCTGCAACTCCTCTGCGGCTAGCGGCACCCAGCAGGGATTGACGCAGACCGACGCGAAGCAGTAGTCACGCGCTTCGCCGCAAAGCTCGCGAATGCGATCAGCGGTCGTGTCCGGGTGAAGGACGGTGTGGTCGATCATCCGGGCAATCGGTGGAGCCAACGCGCACGCGTCGGAAACAGCGCCGTTCTGCTCGCTGGCGCGCACGCCCAGCCGGCACGCTCCCACGCCGACCATGCGCTCCAGTGCCCGCTGCAAATCAGCGTCTGCGCCCAGATTCGCACCGCTCAGTCGCGCGACCAATTCTCTCTTCTGATGCTCGGTCATGCCGCCTTCTCTTCCTCGACCACTTCGTCCAGGTTGTACTTCTTCCGCTTCTCCCAGAGAGTCTTTTTCGAGATCCCGAGGATGCGCGCCACCTCGGCGTAGGAGGTGTTGGTGCTGACCATCGTGTGCTTGATGTACTCGTGCTCCAGATCCTCGAGCGATCCCCCCGTGCGGAAGCGGAAGTAGCCGTCTTTGGGATCGTCCTCGAAGCCATCGGTGTGGAGAAGCACGAGATCGGACGCGTCGAGGTGCTTGCCCCTGCTGAAGATCATCGCGCGCTCCAGGACATTCCGCAACTCGCGGACGTTTCCCGGCCAATCGTGGGCAAGAAGCTTTTGCTCGGCTTCTGGGGTGAACCCTTCGACATCGCGTTTGAGCTCGGTGTTGAACTGCTTTACAAGCTCGTTGGCGATGATCAGCACATCCCGGCCCATCGTGCGCAGGGCGGGCAGGTTGATCGCGACCACGTTGATCCGGAAGAAGAGGTCCTTCCTGAACTCCTTCTTGGAGACGCGCTCTTCGAGGGCGGCGTTCGTAGCGCACAGTATGCGGGTGGTAACCTTCAGGTCGTCCGTCCCACCGAGGCGGCGGAAAGTCCGGCTCTCGAGAAACTGCAGCAGCTTGGCCTGCAGCGGCATGGACATCGAGTCGATCTCGTCCAGGAAGAGCGTGCCGCCGTCGGCGAGCTCGAGGAGGCCCGGCTTGGCAGCCCGGGCGTCGGTAAAGGCGCCCTTCTCGTAGCCGAAGAGCTCGCTCTCGAGGAGGTTGTCCGGCAGGGCGGCGCAGTTGATCTCCATGAAGCGCCCGGCGTTCCACCGCGAGTTGTAGTGGATGGTCTTCGCGACAAGGTTCTTACCCGTGCCTGTCTCGCCGCGAATCAGTACGATCGTGTTCGGCACGTCTCCGAGTGCGGTGATCGTGTCGCGCACCTCCTGCACCTCATCACTCGTCCCCAGAATCCTGCCGAGGTCGTGCTGCTGCTTGCGCTCCCGCTTGATCTCGCGCAGTTCCTGCCGGTCACCGTACAGGTCAAGCGCTTTGGAGAGCAACGCCCGCATCTCCTCGAGGTTGACCGGTTTCTGGAGGTAATGGAACGCTCCCAGGCGCATGGCCTCCACGGCGGTCTGGACCGAGGAGTGCGCCGTCATGATGATGATCGGCAGGGTGAGGTCGCGCTGCCTGATTTGTTGAATGAGCTCCGTGCCCGACATATCGGGCATCATCAAGTCTGCCAGGATCAAATCCGGGACCTCGCCGCCGTCGATCGTCTCCAGCATCGCGACGGGACTGGTGAAGTGGCGAGCCTGGTAGCCGTCCCGCTGGAGCACGGTGGCGAATAGCTCGCCGATCTTCGGATCGTCGTCAACGACGTTGATTCGTTTCTTGCTCATCTGGGATCGAAGTGAAAGGGTTCGGCCACGGCCGGGAAAATACCCCGTTTCCTATCGTAATCCCGTGGGCAGTCAGGAATCAGCGAGCGCCTGAATGCTGGCATCCGGGCAGAGCATCTGAAATGCGCCGGGGATGACACGAACCTCGACCTCGACCGCCGTCCTCGTTAGCACTTCACCGTCGAAATGCAGCGGCAGCCCCATCTCGGGAGATACCATCCTGAGTCCAGAGAGGCGTTCCGACACGATCTCCGGCTCACCCAGATGGGTGCCCTTGATGACTTTGGGGATGAGGATTGGTAGACGGCGCTTCCGCACCTGCTCCACGAAGCACATGTCTAGCAGACCGTCGTTGGCTCGAGCGTGCGGCGTGAGGCGAAATCCACCGCCAACGGTCCGGCCGTTCCCGGCAGCGGCGAGAAAGAGCTGGCCTTCGTGCAAGAGCCCCTCCCCCCCGGCCGGCTCCAGCGTGCCATCCGGAAGAATGGTATCCGCCGGTCCGAGGCGCTCGAGGCGGACAGTTGGATTGGGCCACTTCGCCAGCGCCGATACGATGCCGGCGAGGTAGGCACTCTTCCCCTTGAAGCGTTTGAAACGCGCCGCCTCACTAGCGACCATCGCGTCGAAGCCTATACCCACGGCATTCAGAAACACGGCGTCATGCCAGGCTCCATCGGCCTGCTCCCGCCAGCGGACGTGCCCCGCATCGACCGGCACCACGCGCGCACTTCCGATGCGGGCGATCGCCTCGTCAATCTCGTGCGGCATCTCGATAAGGTCGCCGAAATCGTTGCCGGTACCCATCGGGATGACGGCGATCGAGAGGCTTTGTCCCGATCGGTAGATACCAGTCGCGATCTCTTGCAACGTGCCGTCACCTCCGGCCGAAACCACGATGTCGAACTGACCGTCGAGTTCGCGGACGATGGCCTCAGCGTGACGAGGCCGCTGTGTCTCGAACAGCTCGAAGTCGACCTTGGAGCGCTCAAGTGCCTGCCGCAACTTGTCGCCGGCACGCCCCGCGCGGCGGTTACCCGCCACGGGATTTAGGATCACGGCAAGCGAGCGCCGAAGGCGAGAGGGCTGACTCATCGTGGTGGAGGTCGTAGTCGCGGGCGAAGCTACGTATCGGCGAACATCGGCGCCCCGTAACTTCGCCGCCCACCCTGCCGACCGTGCGCAACTTCCCGATCCTTCTCGCTCTTCTCGGGCTCCTGGCCTCGTGCGGCTCACCGGACGAAGCCGCGCACAGGGCGCAGGACGCCGCCACCGTCGAGGACGACCTGGGCAGATCGGTGGTGCTCCGCGGTGAGGTAGCTCGCGTCATCCCGCTGGCGCCGAACCTCACGGAGATCGTCGCGGCCGCCGGAGGAGCGCAACGCATCATCGCGATCAGTCCCTCCGACACTTAC
>JBJHBB010000339.1:0-3119 GCA_050485265.1 Rhodothermales bacterium
GTGCAGTGACTAGGGGCCAATACCGCAGTATCGATATCGAGCCAATCGAAGGCGTGCAGGGACCCTACCGACTGACGGGCCAGCGAGGTGAGGAGCTCATCATTGTGATCGCCGGCTCTGAACGGGTCTATCTCGACGGCAGGCTGCTCACGCGCGGTGAGGCGAACGACTACGTGATCGACTACGCCACCGGCGAGGTCACCTTTACGCCGCGTCACCTGATCACGTCAGAGCGCCGGCTCACCGTCGACTTCGAGTACACGACTGGCGCCTTCACCAGGACTATGCTGGCGACCGAGATCGACCTCGGCTTCGGGCGAGTGGCGGGGGATCGGCCGCGGGCCCAGCTGCGCACTACGATCCTCCGCGAGGCCGACGGATCCAACTTCGCCGACGAGCTCGGTCTGACCGAGGCGGATCTGGACCTGATCGCAGCCGCCGGTGCCGCACCTGCGGTTCGCTCCGGCGCCGAGCGCGTGCCATACGATCCCGAGAGCCCCTTCGTCCTCTACACGAGGCGCGACACGACGGTCGCCGACCAGACCTTCTCCATTTACGTGCTCGCGTCGCCCCAGGACGCCGAGGTTTTCCGCGTCCGTTTCTCACGAGTCGAACCGGGTCAGGGAGACTACGTCCGCGGCGGTCGTGCCGTCAACGGAGTGCTTTTCGAATGGGTGGGGCCGGGCGCCGGCAACTACGTACCGCTGCGCATCCTCCCTCGTCCCGAAGAACGATACGTCGTCGACATTGCCGGGTCCGTCGAGCCGGTCGCCGGCCTGGAGCTGTTCGGGGAGGCTGCACAGAGCGGATTCGACGTCAATCGTCTCTCCGACCTCGGTAATACGGAGCGGACGGGTGGCGCCTACCTGGGGGGCGCTCGCCTGCGCGCCGCGGAGGCGTTGGGGGGGACGATCTCCGGTGAGGTCGTTGGCAGGGTCAGGGGGGCCACCTTCACGCCGTTCGAGCGCATCAGACCCGTTGAATTCAACCGACGGTGGAACGTTGCGCGAGCGGGCTCTGCTTTTGTGGGAATCGACTCGCTCCGCGAGCAGACCGTCGAAGGGTTTGCCGAATGGTCGAGACGCACTGGTAGCCGCGCCCGATTAGAAGCGGGCCAGATTGGGCTCGGCGACAGGTTCTCGGGAGTACGAGGCGAGTTCGACGCTAGCGTTCGTGAGGTTGGGCTGCCCACACTCGACTGGCATGTGGCGTATGTGGATGCATCCAACCAAATAGTCGCCGAGGAGGGAAGCTGGTTCAGGCAGCGCGCGCGAATAGCGCAGCCGATGACCGGCGCGTGGGAGCCGTTCCTCGAGTTCGAGCAGGAACGACGATCGCAATACGCCCTTGGAACCGATAGTCTCGCCGCCACCGCACTCGCGTTCTGGGAGGTGCGCCCCGGCGTCGCCGTCGAGCGCGGCGACCTCCGAGGTGGGTTTTCCGTCGGTTATCGAGAGGAGCAGCTACCACTTGCCGGCGATTTCGCGGACGCCGCCACAGCCCTGACCGTCCGCTCGGAGATTCGATACCGTGCGGGGACGTCCTTCAACACGGATGCCGAGGTGGCATTTCGCAGACGAATCGGATCCGACGTCTTCATTGAGGAGGGCCTCGGCGACATCGAGAGCGTTGCGCTGCGCTGGAGCACGCGGTGGGCACCGCTGGATCGCGCGGTAGAGTTGAATTCGGTCTACTCGGCCAGCACAGAGCGGACGCCGATACTGCAGGAGGTGTTCATTCGCGTGGGTCCGGAGCTCGGCGAATGGGTCTGGGAGGACCTGAACGGCGACGGCATTCAGCAGGTCGACGAGTTCCGTCCCCAGAATTTCCCCCTGGAGGGCGAGTATCTGCGCGTGTTCTTGCCGGGTGACGAACTCACTCCCACCGCCTCGGTGCAGGCGCAACTCCGTCTGCGATTGGATCCCTCCAGACTGTTCGGGGGGGACATAGACGGCTGGCGGCGAGTTGCACGTGACGTCCAGTCCTTCACCACGATCGATCTTCAGGAGCGCACGGAGGCGGATGACCTCCTTGCCGTGTATCTCCTACGACCACACATTTTGCAACGAGAAGAGACGACACTCCAGGGAAGGATCCGGCTCGCGCAGGAGTTCACTTTCTTCCGCAACCGCGCGGCCTACGGGGCGAGGCTTGCGGGCAGCCACCTTCGGTCGACCTCGACGCTGGCGTCCGGACTCGACCGGCGGCTCGTTCAGCGTGTCGAGGCAGAGGGCAACTATCAGGTGGCAGCGCCGCTTGGAGTCCGCCTGCGAGGCCTCGTCGAGCGCAATGATGCGACCAGCGCGATCGCCTCACGGACCTTCGAGCTCCGCACCGAGGAAGTCGAGCCAGAGGCTACGTATCGGCTGTCCGATCGAGCCACCGTGACAGGAAGCTTGCGGGTGGCGCGTTCGCGTGACGTGGCCAGTGACCGGCAAGCGTGGCTGACCATCGTTCCCCTGAGGGCGCGAATCACGCTTGCCGGGCGCATGCAAGTGCTGCTGCGTGCCGAACGCGCCCACGTGACACTAACGGGTGCTCCTCCAACCGGGCAGGTCTACTTCGAGTTGACGCAGCGCCGGGGCCCTGGGACGTCGTACTTGTGGAGCGCGAGCGGACAGTACACCATCAACCGGTACCTGCGCGCGACGCTCAACGTCGAAGGCCGCGCGCCGGCCGATGCCCCGGTCTTCCACACGATTCGCCTGCAGATGAGCGCCCTGTTCTAGGCGCTCTGGCAGAGAGCAGCACGCTGAGCCTCAATCTCGACCGAGAGGCATGGTCCTGATCACCCGGTAGGAGGGCCCCTGCGGTCCGAGACGGCTCTCGTATAGATTGAGCCTGTCGGCGAAAAACGCGAGCTCGATTGTGCTAGTACGGGCGAATGTAGCCACCTGGTCCGGGTCGCCGTCACGTAGTCGAGCAAGCGTTACATGGGGACGAAACGGCCGATCCTCGCTTGTTGAGCCGAATCGCCGGGCGATGGCATCGGCGTGTCGATGGATCGCGCTCAGCGTGTGATCACTCCGCACGAGCGCCACTAGCACACGCGGGTCGCGACGCGGGCCGAATGTCACTATGCCATCGATGTGGAGGTCGAATGCGGGGAAGGTCCGCGC
>JBJHBB010000339.1:3129-3594 GCA_050485265.1 Rhodothermales bacterium
CGCCGCGAGTGCGTCGCCAAGGCCAGATACCATTGATTCATCGATCTCTCCGATGAACCGCACGGTCACGTGCATCCTGTCGGCTGGGACCCAGCGAGCACCGGCCAGGTCGGACCGAAGGTCGGCAAGTCTCTCCGACACGCCTACAGGTAGCGGAATGGCGACGAACAGCCTTCGCAATTGCACCAGGATAGGTTGGCGACTGATTCTCAGAACGTAAGGCCCGGCGCGGCGTAGAACGCGGCGCACTTCACATAACCAGTCCTCTCTCCAATGAGACTCTTCGTTCTTGTCGCGCTTCTGGCTCTCTTGCTGCCACTTACCGGCTGCGACCAGGCCTCAGAGAACAACGGCAGCGCGACCGTTCGCGTGCACCTGACCGATTTCCCCTTCGACATTGTTTCGGAGGCCAATATCTCGATCGAACGTATCGAGATGATTCGTCAGGGGGGCGGTGTCGAGCTC
>JBJHBB010000340.1:0-3589 GCA_050485265.1 Rhodothermales bacterium
CTTCAAATCTCGGACGCGCGGTGGACACCATGCGCCCTGCGGGATTTGAAGCGTCGATGTCACCAGCAAGCAAGATCGGGAACTCGTCGGCCAGCTCTCGGATCACCCGCCAGTTGAGGCTTTCCCCGGACCCTCTCCACAGACTCGTGCGACTCGTGTCCAGGCGGACATACTCGACCCGATCACGGTATCGCTCTAGCAGAGCGCGCAGCTGTTCGCTCGAGGCGTCGTGCTGTACGTGAATGGTCTTGATTACGGGGACATTCACCGCAGCCATGTCATCGGGGTCTTCGTGGCCGTCCAGCTGAGCCATCGCGAATCCAGCGCGCTCGCAGGTCTGGTTGATATCGTCTGGATCCAGGTCTTTAAACACGCCGATGCCGGTTGCACCATGCACCCAGTCGATTATCTGGCGTGCCATCGTGGGAGGCACGTACCGAGAACTCCCTGGCACCTGATCGAAGCCTAGGAAGTCTGCTCCGGCTCCTGCGCAGAAACGTGCGTCCTCGAGACTGGTGATGCCGGAGATTTTGACCTTGATCATAGAGAGAGGGGGTAGCGCGGGAGATGCGCTATGGTACGCGGTATAGAGAAGGGCTTGAGATACTGTTCAGCCAGTTGCGAATTAGGGCCGGCCCCTGGTCGGTGAGAATACTCTCCGGGTGGAACTGGACGCCCTCTATGGGTAGATGCCGGTGGCGCAGGCCCATGAGCACACCGCTGTCCGACCACGCCGTCGCCTCAAGGGAAGCGGGGAGTGAATCGGCATCGACCGCGAGCGAATGGTAGCGCGTGGCAACGAAGGGTTGGGGCAGGCCTTCGAAAACGCCCCGATCGTCGTGGGTAACGCGACTCGTCTTGCCGTGCAACAACTCGGGTGCGTGGACGGTCCTCCCACCGAAAGCCTCCGCGACGGCCTGATGCCCCAGGCAGACTCCAAGAATCGGCACCTCACCGCCCAATTCACGGACCGCCTGTATCGATATCCCCGCATCTGTGGGCCGACCCGGTCCGGGCGACACGACGATCCCCTTGGGTGATAGCGAGCGCAACTCATCTACGCTCACGTGGTCGCTCCACCGCACGACGACTTCGGCACCGGCCCCCTCCAAAAGGTGGACGAGGTTGTACGTGAATGAGTCGTAGTTGTCGAGAACTACGATCATCGGCGGGGGAGCGCGGTAGTAAGTCCCGTCACTTCGCGGACGCGTTCCATCACGCCGGCCGCGACTCCGCGCGCGCGCGTGGCGCCGTCGCGTAGCACGTCTCGAACCGTGTCTGGATCGCGCTCGAGTTCGCGCCGCCGCTCGCGGGCATCTCCGAAGTGTCGGTCGATCATCTCCAGAAGCGCCTTCTTGGCGTGGCCGTATCCGTATCCGCCCGCACGGTACGCGGCGGCGATCTCGTCTCGCTCCTCCGGGGTGGCAAACAGCTTGACGAGAGCGAACACATTATCCGATTCGGGATCCTTCGGGGCTTCGAGAGGGGTCGAATCGGTGACAATGGACATAACCTTCTGCTTGAGCACTTTGCCCTCGTCGAAAATGCCGATCGTGTTGCCGTACGACTTCGACATTTTGCGGCCGTCAATGCCCGGGACCACAGCAACGTCGTCCAGGATGAGCGGCTCAGGGATGGTGAACAGCGGCTCGTCATCGGGGCAGAATGTCAGGTTGAAGCGCGACGCCGTGTCTCGGGTGATCTCGATGTGCTGCTTCTGATCCGCACCGACTGGAACGACAGCGCCCTGATAGATGAGGATGTCGGCGGCCTGCAGGATGGGATAGGTTAGCAGGCCGGCGTTGGCCGGCAGACCCTGGGCGACCTTGTCCTTGTACGAGACGCCCTTCTCCAGGTGGCTTACGGGTGTCAGGCACAGGAATACCCAGGCAAGTTCCAGGACCTCCGGGACATCACTCTGGAGGAAGAGGTTCGTCTGCGATGGATCGAGCCCGAGCGCCAGGTAGTCCAGCGCCACCTCATGACTGAATCTCGCTAGCGCCTCGCCATCGCGGAGTGACGTCAGCGCATGGTAGTTGACGATGAAGAAGAACGCCTCGTCACGCTTGCCCGTGTGGTTGCCGATAGCGATGTGCTGTCGCAGCGCACCGAAGTAGTTCCCGAGGTGGAGCTGCCCCGAGGGCTGGATCCCCGAGACGACAACGCGATGGTTCTCGGCCGGCGACGCGGTTTCGGCTGGTCGGTTCATAGCGGGGATGTCGCTTCAAAAGAACGCCCGCTGCTCGCACGCGAACAACGGGCTGAAGGGTTTGCAGCGATAGGGATTGCCTACGAGTTGTCGGACTCCGACTTCTCGGCGCGATGCGCCGCAGGCTGGCTGCCGTGGTCGGCCGACTGCTCGGTGCGCTTCAGGTCTGAGGGTAGCTCCGTCGACTCGTCGACCGGTGCGGCCGAACTCGAACTAGAGCGGCTCGGTGTGCGGTCGACGAGCGGCCGCAGCACCCCGATTCGTTCGTTCGAACCGGTGACGTTGTTCTCGACGATCGCGATCGTCCGGATCTGGTGATGGGAATAGTCGAGCACCTCGCGAAGGGCGTCGCGATACTCACGCTCGATGCGCTCGAGCGAGCGAAGAATCTCCCCATCGTTCGAGCCGAGATCGATAGGCTTGTCGCGGAGGCCCACTCCGTTGGGAGGGACGCCGCCGTTGGCGAGCACCGTCTCCTTCAGCTTGCCCAGTTCCGTTCTCAACCGATTGGTGACGGCCTCGATCTGCTGCGCATGCACACGGTTGCCAAGAGTCCGGATGGCTTCGTGGTAGGCGATGATCAGCCGGCCGTGCGCGTCGATGAGGGGATTCAGTGCCGCGTTCGTGTCCTCGCGCGAGAGGCTGCGTCCGGCGCCTCCCCGGTTCAGGATTGGCCTGAGGATGGGATACATCGTACGTCGAAGGAGAGTGGTGGGCTTACTCGGTCTCTAACTGGTCGATCATCGCCTGGAAGACCTCGAGTGGCTGAGCACCGTTCAGGAAGCGACCGTTGATGAAAAATGCTGGCGTGCCCGTCACACCATACTCACCCGCGATCTGGATTCCTTTCTCAAGCTCCTCGCGTGCGGTGCGGTTAGCGTCCGAGGCAGTGTCGTCCATGCACGTCGTCCAGGCGTCCATGTCAACTTCGGTCTCGCCGAGCCACTCGCGGCTGCGCTCGATCACATTGGCCTGCGTCATCGTGCGCTGATTCTCAAAGTACCGGTCGTGCAGGAGCCAGAACGCATCACCGCTCTGCTGGGCGGCGCAGAGGCTCGCCATCGCCGAGGGGCGGGCCCAGTTGTGGTTAGGCAGCGGGTACTGCACGTAGATCAGGCGCACGTTGTCCGGATTGTTCTCGAGCACCTGCTCAACCGTTGTGAAGGCGCGCGCGCAGTAGGGGCACTGATAGTCGGAGAACTCTACGATGGTAATGTCGCCGTCCGGATTGCCACGCACGGGGAGACTCGAGAAGGCGTCCTCGAGCCTGTCGGCCCGCTCACGTGCGGCCGTCTCCGCATCGCGCTGCCGGTCGGACTCTGCCGCTGCGAGCGCCTCGGCATCACGGCCTCGGGCGAGGTGACCGGCGGCCCGGTGCAG
>JBJHBB010000341.1:0-3588 GCA_050485265.1 Rhodothermales bacterium
CTCCAGGGTCTCACGCACCACAGACCAGTTCGAATCGGTGACTCGGACCGGGTGATCGGCCCTCGGGACCCAGACGGGGCCATAGTCGTCGGGAGAGTAATCCGTCCCCGGCGGAAAGAGGGCTCCATCGACCCTCCCCTCTGCGAGCGCCCTGATCTGGACCCGCGGGTCCAAACCGAGCTGCTCCGCCAGACGCCGGCTCATCCGGATGCGCCACTCCGATATACCTGAGCGTTCGACGATCGTGGCATTCGACGGTACGACCTCCTCTGGCTCGTGCCCTTCGCGAAACTGGACATTCCAGTCGACGACCTCTGCTTCCGAGGGCTCAACCCGCCGCCCGTTCACGAAGAGCTGCTTGCGGCGCAGCGTTACGGTGTCTCCCGGCAGTCCGACGACTCGCTTGACGTAGGGCAGCCTCTTCTCGATCGGGCCCGGCTGGGCTGGGTGAAAGAAGACGGCCACGTCCCCGCGGTGCACCCGATCGAACCCGGGGGTACGAAACGACGGAAGTCGAACGCCGGGGATGCGGACCTCCGTGAGCGGGATGCGCGGTCGTTCGGGCGTCCGCGCGCCGTAGTGCAGCTTTGAAACGAGCACGAAGTCTCCGTCCGTCAGCTGTTCCTCCATCGAGCCGGTGGGGATGCGGAATGCCTCTGCCACAAACACGCGCAACATGCTAGCGACGACCAGCGCTGCGATCGCGACGACGAGCCAGCGCTGCCACCGAAAGCGCCGCGCAGGGGTTGGACTCGGTGAGGACTCTGTGTCCAAAGACATGCCGGGACGATGCGTGAAACTGCTCAACGCGAGCGGACCGAGCGTGGTGCCTACCGGATCGGCTGCAGACCCCGCAACCTCGGCGTCGGAAGGATGCCCAGTATGCGGCGCTCGAGATCTACGGAGAAGAAGATCAGCACGGCCTTGCCCACCATGTGATCGTGCGGCACGAGCCCCCAGAACCGGCTGTCTTCGGAGTTGTCGCGATTGTCGCCGAGCGCGAAGTAGTAGTCCTGTTCGAAGGTGTAGGTCGTGGCAGGCTGCCCATCGATCACGAAAGTCCCGTCGTCGTTTCGTACAGCCGTCCTGCCCTCGAAACGCGTAATCGCCTCGCGATACGCGGACCAATTTCCACCATTTAGGTCGACAGTCGTCCCTCTCCCGGGTACGAGTAGCGGGCCATAGTTGTCGCGGTTGAAGTCGCTTCCCCCAGGGTAGATGCCCTGCGTGAACTGCCCCTCCTCGAATACGTGGGGCTCAACGAGTCCGACAGCACGAAGTCCCTCGAGGGCCGCAGCCTGCTCCACTGTCGCATTCACGACGTAACTCGGACGCGGATGCTGAGTCTGACCAACTAGCTCGAGGCCCGCCCCTATGATCAACTGTGGTGTTAGAACCTGACCTTCAGCCGGCTCCACGCGCCAGCCCTGCATCTGATTTCGCGTCAGCGGAAAGCGCTCATCATTGACGTACAGGACTTTGTCGAGCAGCACCACCTTATCTCCGGGAGTACCCATCAGGCGCTTGATGTAGGGCGTCCGCCGTTCGATAGGTCCGGATTCCGGGGGATGGTTGAAGACGGCAACGTCACCACGCCTGACCGACGAGAAGCCTGGCAGCCTGCCTTGCGGAAGCTCTAGTCCCCTCAAATAGACACGCGTGAACGGAATGCCGATGGTGTTGGGCGTGCGCGGTCCGTAGTGGAGCTTCGAGACAAAGAGAAAGTCACCGACGAGGAGCGTGCGCTCCATCGAAGGCGTTGGAATTCTATACGGCTCGACGATGAACGCGCGAACAACCAGGATGACGATGATCGCCCAGAACCAGAACCGCAGCGATTCGCGCCAGTCCGGCTTCTCGCGCTCGCCTCGGCGCGGCGCACGGCGCTTGGTCGTGCGCCGGGCTGGACGGCTCGACGAAGTCGTAGGTGATGAGGGCTTCGGAGAGGCCTCGGGCATGGGCGGATTGCAATTGGCGGCGCAGGAGCGCGTTATCTGAACTCGTACCACCTGCCGCCGTCGCGGCTTCGGCGGGCCCAACGAGGCCGGTCTGTCTCGATCGTGTAGAAGTCGGTGCCGTCAAACCCGGTGCGGTACCACTGGTTGCGCTCGCTGGCGTGGTAGTAGTCGACGTAGGGCATGAGCGCCGGCGCCGCCAGAACCCGGCGCGCAAAGTCGGCGACGAGCTGGCCAAGCAATTCCTCGTGCTCCTCACTGGCAACCATCAAGACGCCGTTGGCAAACGGACCGTCTCGATCCATCACGACGAACGGAATCTCGTCGTTGACGACGAACCAGTACTCGAATTGGACTGAACCGCTTCCAGCCAGCATCTCGGGACGCCCACGGGCCACAGGCGTTCGTGTTGGGGCTCCGAAAGTTGCATGCAGGTGGGCTCTTACGAGCGGCGTGCCCATCGTGTCCAGATCTGTCCGCGCCAATCGGCCTGCGTTGGTCCACAGGACTTCTTCGAAGCGCAGGATGAACCGGTCTGCTTCTCCGGGGGCTACCCGCCTCCAGACGATCTGGTCGAGAACCATCGGCTCTGGGTCCGCATCGTCCTGAAATCGGCTTTTTGGTCGGACGTTGAGTGGCGGAAGCTCGATCGATCCCGGCATTCTCAGCGACGGCATTGAGGGGCTGACCCGGCGGCGGACCGCCCGGTCGACCACGATCTCCTCCGGCCCGAATGCTTCGGCAGCGAAGCCAAGCTCCTGCAAAACTTCCGCAGTCCGGGCTTCTTGCCGCTGAAGCATCAATGCTTCTACGAGGGGATCCTGAGCGAATGCGACATTTGGCAGTGCCGCCACGCCACAACAAAGCAGCAGCGCGGCTGCGATCCACCGCCGGCGTCCTGAACCAGTCGCCACAGCCGCCTCAACCATCGTCCATTGCGAGGACTGCCAGGAAGGCCTCTTGAGGGACTTCGATCCGACCCACCTGCTTCATGCGCTTCTTCCCCTCTTTCTGCCTCTCGAGGAGCTTGCGCTTTCGGCTGATGTCTCCGCCGTAGCACTTGGCGGTCACGTCCTTGCGCATCGCTTTCACGGTTTCGCGAGCGATGACCTTGGTGCCGATTGCCGCCTGAATCGCTACTTCATAGAGCTGTCTCGGGATGAGTTCACGAAGCTTGGCCGTCAGGCGGCGGCCCATCTCATAGGCCTTGTCGCGGTGCACGATCGTGGAGAGCGCGTCTACCGGGTCGCCATTGAGTAGCACATCGAGCTTGACGAGGTTGCTCGGCCGGTCGTCGATGACCTCATAGTCGAGTGACGCATAACCACGACTGACACTCTTCAGTCGGTCGTAGAAGTCGAAAACGACCTCAGCGAGGGGAAGCTCATACTGCAGGTCGACGCGTTCCGTATCCAGGTAGGTCGTGTTGATGTACGTCCCCCTGCGATCCTGACACAACTGCATCAGAGTCCCGATGTACTCCGACGGGGTGATGATCTGTGCCTTGATGTAAGGCTCCCGAATCTGGGCGATGGCACCCGGCGGGGGCATCTCGCTCGGGTTCTCGACGAACAGAATCTCGCCGTCATTTAGCTCGACCTCATACCGGACGTTCGGCAGGGTCGTAATGATG
>JBJHBB010000342.1:0-3585 GCA_050485265.1 Rhodothermales bacterium
GGGTGCTGTCCGCATGCACGTTGCCGACTGGATCGTCCTCACGCTCTATATCGGCGTGATCGTCGCGATCGGCGTCTGGGCCAACAGGCGACAGACAGATACCGAGGCCTACTTCGTCGGCAACCGGAACGTGCGCTGGTGGGCGGCCGGATTGTCTATCATCGCGACATCCTTCTCAGCGGCGTCGATTCTGGGCGTACCGGGTTACGCTTACGCCGTCGACATGTGGTACCTGCAGTACCAGCTCGGCGACATCCTGGCGGCGGTAATCGTGGCGGTGTTGTTCATCCCCTTCTTCCACAAAGTCCGCGGCCTGACGACAGCCTACGAATACCTCGAGAAGCGCTTCGACCTGAAGACACGGCTGCTCGGTTCGACGCTCTTCAGCCTAACGGTGTTGCTCCGGGCCGGGACGCTACTGTTCGGCGCCGCGCTGCTCTTCTCGGCGGTCGTCCCCACGAATCTGATCCCTGGCCTCACGAGCGTCGAAGAGGCCGTCGTCATTTTCGGCATCATTGCCATCATCTACACCGTGCTCGGGGGAATCTCGGCGGTCATCTGGACGGACGTCATCCAATTCAGCATCATGGCGGTCGGCATTCTTGGCGCCATGGCAGTCGTGGTGATCGCCACCCCGGGTGGATGGGACGTGGCCTTCGCCGACGCCAGTGAGCTCGGCAAGCTCAACGTCATCAATGTCGACGAGCCGTTCGGCGGGCGAGGCCTCATAACGGCGATTTTCGGGTATGGACTTCTCGCTCTGTCGCTGTTCGGCACCAATCAGCAGCCGGTCCAGCGCTACATGACGGTCAAGAATCCCCGCGAAGCGCAGGCAGCGCTCCTGCTGGGCGTTGGCGCAGGCGCGATCGGCGTGATTCTCTCTTTGCTGCTGGGCGTTTTCCTGTACGTCTTCTACGACCACTTCCCCGCCCTCCTCGCCGACGGGCTCACGCCCGACCAGGTGATGCCGCACTTCGTCACCACGCAGGTGCCTGCCATCCTCACCGGCGCTCTTGTGGCCGCGGTCTTCGCAGCGGCGATGTCCAGCCTGGACTCTGCCCTGAACTCGCTGGCCGCCGCCCTGACGACGGACTTCCTGAAGCGCTTCCGGCCGGATCTGCCCGATTCGACGCGGCTCAACTTCGCTAAGGTCGTCGTCATTACAGCAGGCATCCTCGGAATCGGAATCGGGATCTACTCGTCGAGGACGGAGGCGCCGCTCATCGACCTCATCCTGACGTTCATGGGATATTTCGCGGGTGGACTTCTGGGACTGTTCCTTTTGGGGATGCTGACCAGACGCGCTACCGGCACGGGAGCCTTTGTAGGAGCCATCGTGGGTACGCTCGTCGTCTTGATGGTCACTCAGAACGATTTCCCTCTTCCCCGGCTCTATGAGTGGATGGGCTTCGAGGCCATCCCGTTCATCTGGTCGACCGCGGTCGGACTCGCCGTGACCCTGGTGGTGGGTTACGGACTCTCGCTGCTGGGCCGACCGACTGAGCCGGAGAGGCTCGAGGAGACCACCGTGTCCTGGACGCGGATCTAGACCAGACGCGCCTGCGCTCGGGCCTATCTTCGCGCCGACTCTCGGATCCCGAATGCGCTCACTGGTACTGGTCCTGATCGTCCTCCTGCCGGCCGTGGCGGATGCGCAGTCGCCAAGGTTCGGTTCGTCGCACGACCCGCTCGAGGCACCGCTCGATCCGCAGCGGCTCGGCGCAGCTCGTCTCGCGGCATTTGGAGGGCCGTCCTACATCGGCGTGAGCTGGCACGTTGCGGCCGGAGTCGAGGCCGAGGGATCGATCGGACCGTTCGTGGTGGCGCTCGACGGTCGAGCGCGGCTAGGTACCGACGGGTTGCGCCGACAGGACTTCAGCGAGGTCTACGACATCGTCCGGTCGCTCCGCTACGCTCGAATCCAGCCCGGGCCACGACAACCGCTGTATCTGAGGTTCGGTCCACTCCAGCGAACCACGCTGGGCTCGGGATTGCTCGTGCACGACTTCTCGACGACGAGCGCCTGGGACGAGCGCACAGTAGGGGCTGAGGTCGCTTTCCGCCTGCCTCTGGTGGAGATCGGTGGTTTCACGGGTGACGTTCGACTTCAGGATTTGACCGGGGCATACGTTCGCCTGAATCCCCCGCTGCCCGGGATTATCCGCCGACTACCCTCACTCGAGCTACATGCGGTTCACGACCTCGGTCTTGATGACGACGTCGGGACGACGGCGGTCGGTGCCGAGGCAAGCATCGACCTGTTCGAGTTTGCCGCCTTCAGGCTCACCGCTCGCGCTGCACACGCGCGGATGCTGAACTATGGACACGGCTCGTCCGTCGCCGTCAATTTCGGCAGCGAGGACGTCGCGGATTTCGGTGCCATATCGATCGGGGTTGGTCTCACTCGGAGCACTGACCAGTTCGTGCCGGGCTACTTCAACGCATTCTATCCCGTCACGCGGCCGGGCTCCGCGATCGTCTCCAGCGACGACTACTTCCGCAACCGCAATACACAGGTCCTTGCAGGGACCGCCATCGACGATGCCCCGGGCGGCACCGGCCTGTTCCTCGAGCTTCACGGCCTCGTCTTTGGAGCGTTCGAGTTCAGGCAGTTCGTGCGCAGGGATTTCGGCGGACCCACGGGGATGTACGGGGTCCGGCTCGCCATCACTCCGGATCGAGGACGTGACATACGATTCCTGTTCGACCTCCAGCGGCAGGGCCTACTCGGCTTCCGCGACCTCTTCAGCGACCTGGTCGATGAGGCCGTGCTAACCTTTCGGCTCGACTACACCGTCAGCAGTCCGCTGCGGCTGTTCGTGGCGTCGCATTACGGCTATCGGTCGGTCGATCCCCTTCCCGACGGAACCGAACGCTACCTGGTGGAGCGACGCTTCGAACCTATGTTCGGCGTCATGCTCTACCGCTGATCACCCGAAGGCGTCTGCGTGAAGGGCAGCCTCGAGCGTGACCACCATTCGATCGACGGTCACCGGTCGCGCGATATAGTCATCGAAACCGGCCGCTAGCCAGCGCTCGCGCTCTCCCGGCATTCCTATCGATGACACGAGCACGAAGGCGGCATCGCTGAGCCTGGGCTCCGTCCTGAGCGCACGCATCATGTCGAGCACGTCGTCTTGGCTCGAACCGGCATCTATGATGACAAGATCGGCGCCGGCGCGTGCGATGCGCGAACGGGCCTCGTCCAATCCGACGGCCACGTCCAGTCCGGCGCTGATCATACCGGCTGCCGTCAAGATCTCATCTCCGGGCGTATCGGACAGACCCAGACATAGCGTTCGAATCCGTCGCGTGTGCTCCGGGCCCTCGCGACGCCTGGGCATCTCGGTGGGCTCGCCCTTCGGCAGGGAGACGGTGAACGCGGCGCCTTCGCCTTCGGCCGACTCCACTGTGATGCGCCCGCCATGAAGCTTAACGAGACGGTGCGCGATGGCTAGACCGAGGCCCGTCCCTTCGAACGAGCGTGCGTAGCCGGTGGAGGCCTGCTGGAACTCGCTGAACAGATGCGGGAGGAACTCCTCGCGTATGCCGATCCCGGTGTCCTCCACGCGCACCGACAGCGCG
>JBJHBB010000343.1:0-3557 GCA_050485265.1 Rhodothermales bacterium
CTTCGTAGCTGGTTTCCATACTCACCTCGGCGATGCTCATGACGGGCTTCAGCGCTTCCGCGGTCACGCCGACCGCCGAGAGGGCGCGGCGCAGGATCTCGTGGGTGACGTGATTGATCGAGTTCGTCCGGTTGCTCCGTGGATCCCCGCCGATCTCAGAGAACGCCAGCCGCTTCGGCAGCTCCAGATACCGGTCGTAGACCGCTCGACGTCGATCATCCCCGACGGGTGTGACACGCCCTACCCGAGCGATCCCGAAGATGCGTCGCCCGTCGGCGGCTTCCTTGGCCGTCTTCGCGCAGATGACGTGATCGCCGGCTGCGATCCTCTGGCCGTTTGGGATGGAGGTTGGATACTCGTACACCTTCCCGGTCTCATCGCCGTACTCCGCCTGGTCCGACTGCAGTACGAGCCAGACGGCGCCAGACGCCACACCCTCTGGCGGTGTGTCCTCGTCGGGCGCAAGCCCGAAGGCTTCGAGCAGCAGCGGCTGGACGTGATCCGGCACGGAGTCGAGCCCGAGCTGATCGCCGTGGATGTCGAGCGCCAGGCCGTCGAGCAGATTCGGCAGAACCTCGGGACCAACCTGGTCGACGTCCGACCAATCGAGCCGTACCTCGCCGTCACGGAGTCGCTCGTTCAGCCGGACGACGTCGATCTTGGAGAGGTCGGGGGGCAACGTGATGCGGTCGGTCATCCGCGGTTCCACAGTTCGTCGAACCCATCGAACAGTGGGTTGCCATCGGGCTCGGGCAGCAGGACCAGCAGCGCTCGCATCGCTCGTGTCATGGACACGAACATGGTCCGACGTTCTCGCAGAAGGAGCTCACATCGGGCCTCTTCATCCATGCCGGCTGGCGCGTGGGGATAGGTCGCGTCATGAAAGCCACCGAGCGCGACGATGGGGAACTCGAGTCCCTTTGCGGCCTTCAATGGGAGCACGTGCACGGCGTTCGCCTGGAGGTCGAGTTCACGCGAGGTTTGGAAGACGGCCTGGATACCTCGGGAGCACAACCGTTCTGCGACGGCCTGACCGGCTCGCCTGGTCGGCACGAGGACAGCACCCGAGCCGATCGTCAGATGGAACTCGCGCGTGGCACCCCGCAGGAAACGAGCGAGGAGGTCGGCCTCGCCCTCGACGTCCTTCGGGCGACGCATCGATGGTTGGGGACCATCGTGAACATATGCCTGGTCGTCGGGAACCGAGTCCGGCGCTCCCCATGCGAGGTAGCTCCGTGCGGCCTCGGTGATCTGCCTGGTCGAGCGATGGTTAGCGCGGAGGATGCCGGTCCGACCGACGAACGACAGCTCCTCGTGCACGTCGGACCAACGGAACCCACTGCCGTAGATCGATTGGTGTTCGTCGGCGGTGACGAACAACCGGTTGGGTGCGGCGCAAACGTCGGCCAGGAGGCGGAGCGAGATGGGTGCCAAGTCCTGTGCCTCGTCGATGACGACGGCGTCGTAAGCGCCACTCTTGTCGGCCCGGTTTCGGACCAGCTCGGCGGCGTCCGCCCGGGCCCGCACCCAGGTCGTCTGACCGCTCTGACGGACCTTCTGGTCGAAGAGCTCGAACACAGCCCAGACTGCGCGCCGCTGGGTCTCGTTGAGTGGAATGCGTCGCCCTGGTCGTCCCGCGCCGAGGTACTGCTTGAGGGCACCGAGACCGCGGCCGAGGATGACCTGCTCGATCTCCTCCTGGAGATAGTCGAGGCCGAGCCGGTCGACGGCCGCGCGCTGTGCTCCCTGTTGCAGGGTGTTGCCGTCGAACGTGACCTGCTGGATGGCCTGGTTCAACCACGAGCGCACCTCACCATCCTTGGCGAAGTTGGGCCGTCCTCGAGCCCGTAAGGCCTCGTAGACAACGCTGTCGGCAGTTCGCACCTCGACGCGCTGGGCGTCATCACCAAGGAGGGTCCCAAGCAGGTGCTCAGAGAAGTGCACGAGCGCATTGGTGTAAGTGGTGAACAGGATCCTCGGCTGTGACGTCCCCGCCTCACGCAGCCTCCGCAACATCTCGCGCACGCGATAGAGCGCCACCGTGCTCTTGCCAGTACCCGGCCCACCCTTGACCAGGGTCGGACCGGAGGCGTCGAGTGCCCAGCTGACGAGCTTCTCCTGTTCGGGGTTCAAGCGAAGGAGGAAGCCCGGCAGGTCGCCTTCGGCGTACCGAAGCAGATCGTCGGCACTCTCGGCGATGAGCTCAGGCTCGTCGAGGCGCGCCTCAAGCGGGCTGGAGAACATGCACTCGTGCAACAACAGGAGGAACTCGTCGGGCACCCCAGGACGTTCGAGGAGCTCGTCCTCTGTCTTGACCGCTAGCAACCGGGCGTGAAGCACGTCCGGGATCCGCAATCGCTGCAGGAGCTCTTCAGTGATGGGCTCCGGGAGTCGCCGGCTCTCCTCCACCGGCGGGGCGAAAACCTCTCCCCAGTTCGGCTGCTCGACCCGCTCGTGGCGGACCACGTCAATGTCCGGCGCTCCGAGAAGCTCAGCTTCCAGCTGGTCGTCATACGTGTCGTCATCGCGCTTGACGACCTTCAGCACGCTGACGTGTGTATCGTCGAAAGTGTAGAAGACGCGGTAGTCCCCCGACCGCAGGCGATACATCCCGTCCCAGTGCTTGAGCTTCTTCTTCGCGTGACCATCCGGTTGCGGGTCCGAGCAGAGTAGCTGTGTCTTCTCCAGCACCTGCGGGATCCGCTCGCGCGGCAAGGAAAGCAGGTCCGTCATGAATGACGGGCGATGAGCGAGGACCAGTGGAGACGTCATTCAGCCGTACCAGATCGACTACTGTTGAGTTCGAAGAGGCGATCATGCACCTCAATCGCAAGGCCGGGCACGAACTCAAGTTTGCGACCAGCGGCAGCTTCCACATAGCGCGGCGTCAAGTCACCCCATCCATAGGCGTCAAGGACCAGCCGATCGAGCGATTCATGGGCCTCTTTCAAGGCACTAAGTCGGCCGCTGGAGGAAGCGCTCGACTGGAGTCGGCGGTAGATGCCAGTCAGCCCTATCCCATCGGCTTCCATAAGCGCCCTTCGGGCCGAGTCGATCCGATCCACTGCAACGGCGAGTTCCTGCGCTCGCTTCTCGCCATCTGGAAACGGGAACGTTTCGAAACAATCGGACGCGACATATCGAACATCAGCCTTCATCGTCGATCCATGCCGAATGGCCCACTCACGATGAAGTGTCGATGTAAGTACGGCATACTCCCACTTCTCTAAGTCGGGAAGAACGTAGATCGCACTAGAAATAACCTGATCCGCTGGAATCTCATACGGCAAGACGAGGCTGCTCGTGATCGCAATAACCACCGTTGACTCTGCATCGTCCAAGAGGGAATACAGCCGGGGCCGGCTGTTCCAGTGCTTCCACCACTGCTCGACCATACGGGGGTACTGTTCGCCATCCTTCTCCATCCTCTCCGGCTTGACTCGTTCTTCAAGAAGTGCAAAGGCTGCCGGACATATGGATCTAGCCTCGGTTTCTGACAGCTCACGGAAGTCGATCACCCAACGAGAAGCAGAACCGAAGGGCCGACCGTTTAGATC
>JBJHBB010000344.1:0-3552 GCA_050485265.1 Rhodothermales bacterium
GCGGATGGGCGGCGTGGTGGCACCGCTGAGCGACGACTCCTACAGCATCGAGTTCGTAGCCGATGATATCGACCTGGGCGTCTACACCGCGGACATCGTGTTCACGACGAACGATCCCGAGACGCCGACTGTCACCATTCCCGTCTCGATGCAGGTCACGCCGGTGTCGGGTGAGGGTGGTCCGGGTGACGTTGCCGGGACGCGGCTGCTAGGGCACTTCCCGAACCCTGTCTCGTCCTCGGCACGGATCCAGTTCGAGCTCTCTACCGCCCAGGAGATCACGATCGAGGTGTTCTCAGTTACGGGACGCCGCGTGATGCTCGTCGCGGACGGAATGCACTCGTCCGGATCGCACGAGGTCAGCGTGGATGTTTCGAGCCTGGCCAGCGGCGTTTACTTCTACCGCCTCGCCTCGCCGACGCATGCCGTGACCGGTCGCATGGCCGTGGTCCGCTAGCATGATCCGTCTGATCACCGCAGCCATGGCCCTCGCACTGGCGGGGGCCATGGCGTCATGCGTCACCACCGAGGAAATCGCCGAACAAGGGACTATCCCGCTGTTCACCGCCCACACGGTGCCGACGAACGCCTCGCACGTCGAGGCGGAGGACGCCGTCGTAGGGGTGCTTGGCGTTCACATCCACCGTTCGCTCCTGGAGCCGGATGAGATTGTCGTAGGTGACCAGCTCCAGATCGTGGTGATGAACGACCGCGAGGTCATCGCCACCGTCGAGGCCGTCGACGTACGTGGGGAGCATCGCAGCCTTCGAGGAAACATCGATCCTCCCGGTACCGGCCACATTGCGCTGACCGTGAGCGGTGCGCGCGTCTGGGGTGAGATTCAGATTCACGATCCCGTGGAGCGCTACTACGTTCGTTTCGACGAGGTGCTCGACCGCCACCTCCTGGTCAAGGTAGATCCGGATCGGGAGGATATTCTTCCTGGCGAGGAGGCCGTTCCTGACGGTGCCCCCGATCCACGGGACTAGGGCAGGCCGGGTTACGTTTTCGGTCCTCTCGCGGTCGACGTTGACAACGCTAACGGGTCGTATCGGCAGCGACAAATCGGTTTGGGGACGTTTGCAGGGCAGCCAGGCCATCTATCCGCTACATATCTGCGGTGTGAAAGGTCCTCTCTGTGAGGGTTGCTAGCGTCACTCTATGACCGGGTCGAGTGGCACACGCTTTGGGAAGGGAATGCCCATCGACCGTGCCGACGATCACTTAGTCCGTGACCTTGCCAGCCACTCACGCAGCGACCCAGTCGCAATCCCAAAGGAGGTCGCGATGACGCTCAGTCAACAGATTCGCGAGCCCGAGTACGATTCGAGCGTCGCAGCTGCATCTCCCGCGCTCGCCCTCCGCCGCGCGATGAGCGCCGCTGAGGATGCGCCGCTGCTAGATCACCTGCCGTGGCGCATGCACGCGCTGGAGCCGGAAGTGGCGGCATCTGTGGCCTGGTTCGCCGCCAGAAAGGTCGAGGCGGAGTTTGGCGCCGAGGACGCGCGCGCAGCCTACGAGCAGTGGAGATCGATTCCCGGCTGGATCGTGGTGACGCTCGACGTCAACGATGATCCCGTTCAGGCCGAGCGCGACCTCGAGGACTGCCTCACTGCGGTGCAGCGAGCATCACTCTCCCTCTGGAGCGACAACATCCCCTCGAACTGGGTCAACGACCTTCTCACCGATGCGTCAACGCTGGTCGAGTTGATGGGAGAGGACCCGGCAAAGGTCCGCGCGGTCGGCATCCTGTTCTTTGGGCACGCCGAGCGGCCCGCCAGTAGGACCTGACGATCCGCAACCCGTATTCTCCCCGGCACCAACCTGGATTGGGAGCAGGGGGAGATGGGAGCGACGAACATCGATGGCCTGACTCCGCGCGAGGCGGTCGCGCTCCAACGTGAGCTTGCCGGCCGAGTGTTGGTGGCTCCGCTGGGGAGAGAAGTCCGAACGATTGCGGGGATAGACGTCAGCATACGGGGCAGCGTTGCCCAGGCGGGTATCGTAGTAATGGATGTCGGTCAACTCGAGGTGATAGATCACGCGATCTGGACCAGCCCCGTGCAATTCCCCTACGTGCCCGGACTGCTCTCCTTCCGCGAGCTCCCCGCGATTCTCCCCGCTTTCGACTCGTTGTCGATCGACCCCGACGTTTTCATGCTCGACGCTCAGGGAATGGCCCACCCGCGACGTTTTGGGCTCGCCTGCCATCTCGGTGTGCATCTGGAGAAACCCGCATTCGGGGTGGCGAAGTCGCGCCTGACGGGTGCTCACAATGATCCGTCGCCTGAGCGTGGAGCGGCAGCGGATCTCATCGAGGGGGAGGATCTGGTGGGGCGCGTCGTGCGGACGCGAACCGGTGTGCGCCCGGTGTTCGTGTCCGTTGGGCACCGCGTCACGCTGGATGAGGCGGTCGCACTTACCATGGCAACCTCCGTTCGCTATCGGCTTCCTGAGCCCACGCGGCTTGCCCACCACCTGAGCAAGCACGGACGTTTGCTGTCATCGGCCCGCCCAAACGCAAAGGCTCGGCCGTCGGGGGAGGGACGGCCGAGCCTTTGATTCTTCGTTTTGACGAGCCAGAAGGGCGGGGCTCGGCGGAGGCGATCGGCGGCCGGGAGAGGGGAGGCGCGGGTCAGTGAGCCAGGTTGCGGGGGGCTGGCTCCGACGCCCAGGGCTGCGAGCTTCTCCGTAGAGGGGCAGGCTTGAGATGTGTAGCCCTCAAAAGCTGCCCGTCCAGACTAGTTTCAGCAAATCGTGGATGTCGGGTGCTTTCCAAATGCCCCCGATGGGCCACTCAGGGTTGCCCCCATCCTCACCTCGAGACTCCCCGGGGGAGTTAGAAGCGCACCCTGAGTCTGACGTTCATTTGGCGAGGCGTCAGACGCGTGGGAATGCGTTGCCAGACTCCGTCCGAGCCCGCAATCCATGAGTACGCGATTGTGTTTGTCATATTGAACACGTTCAGTACCTCACCGGTCAACTCCAGGGTAACGGGATTCCCACCCGGGCCTGCGAGGTTGAGATCGGCCTCACGGGTCAGACCCATGTCGAACCGTCGGTATTCCGGATAGCGGGCGGCCGCGCGTGGACCGGGATCCTGGAGCTCCACCTCTCCGATTCGCCGGCCGGGGGAGGGCGGGGTGTACGGCGTTCCGGTGCCGAAGAGCGCGCGCAGGTGGATCCGCCACGAGTCTGAGCCGGGGATGTAGTCCTGCGCGAAGATGGAGATGTTGTGCCGCCGGTCCGTGGGGCGGGGGAGAGATCCGGCGCGGGTCGAGTCCGCAAACTCGGGCCGGAACTGCTCTCGCGCGACCATGAAGCCGTAGTTCAGCCAGGACTCCAGGCCGGGAACGAACTCGCCACGGATTTGCAGGTCGAGACCGTATGTATGCCCGTAGGCGTCGTTTTCACCGGAATAGATCGTCCTCACGTTCTCGACGTCGTACGAGATGAGGTTGTCGAGATGCTTGTAGTAGGCCTCTGCACGGCCGTAGAAGCGCACGCGCGGAAAGAAGCGCTCGAACCCGAGCAAATAGACCTGTGCGCGCT
>JBJHBB010000345.1:0-3543 GCA_050485265.1 Rhodothermales bacterium
GATCAGTACCTTGTTCGGGTGAGCGTCCTTGATACGCTCGATGCGGGGGATCCACCAGTCGAGCGTCTTGTCGGAGATCAGCTCCCAGTTCCAGGACGAGTGCAGCGCGGCATTCTTCAGCTTGCGCATCGTCACCGTGTTGTCCTCACACGAGGCGCGAAGGAACTTGGTCTTGGCACCAAAGACATTGACCACGGGGTGCAGTCCGATCGTCTTCGTTACCACCCCGCCCCATCCGGCGTCGAAGGCGCGCATGATGTTGCTCTCAGACTCGGTCGGTGGAGCCGACGAGAGCAAGAACGGGTTCTCGAACTTGATCCCGGTGAAGGTGACGGAGAGGTCGGGCATGGTCGTGAGTGTCTAACTAACGGCTGGGGAAAAAGCGGCGGGGTGATGATGTGGCATTATGTTGATGCTGACTTTGATGATGTATCCACAGGAAAGAGATTTACCATCCCATGAGCACCACTACGGTCGTCATGCCTAGCTCATCCAACTGACTCCCGCCTCCTGATTCCATTTGGTGGTGATCTTCTTCGTCTGTGTCCAGAACTCGATCGAACCTCGGCCAGTGATGTCCCCGACGCCGAACTTCGACTCGTTCCAGCCCCCAAAGGGGAACGGTTCACGGGGAACCGGCACTCCCACGTTTACGCCGACCATCCCCGCACTCGCGCGGTCCGCGACGTAGCGCGCCATCGCGCCCGACTCGGTGTAGACGGAGGCAGCGTTGCCGTATGGAGAGTGGTTCTCGACATCGATCGCGCCATCGACATCCTTCTCGCGCACGATCACCAGAACAGGTCCGAAGACCTCCTCCTGAGCGATTCGCATGTCGGGTGTGACATAGTCGATCACCGTCGGACCGACGTAGAAGCCTCCCTCCTTCCCGGGAACTGTCAATCCGCGACCGTCGAGCAGCACCTTGGCGCCGGCCTGCTCAGCCTCGGTGATGTAACTCTCGATGCGCTCCTTCGCTTCTCGCGAGATGACGGGGCCCATGTCAACGCCGGGCCTCATCGCCCGGGCAACCTCGATCACGCGCTGGATGATGTGATCCGTGGTACCAACGGCCACCATCACCGAAGCGGCCATGCAGCGCTGGCCGGCGCAGCCAGACATAGAGGCCACTATGTTGGTAGCGGCCATCTCGCGGTCCGCATCTGGCAGGACGATCAGGTGGTTCTTGGCGCCACCCAGACACAGCACGCGCTTCAGGTTTTGCGCCGCGCGCCGGTAAACGATCTTGGCCACACGGGTTGAGCCTACGAAGCTCACGGCGTTGATCGCAGGGTGGTCACAGATTGCATCGACCACGTCTCGGCCGCCGTGCACGACGTTCAGGACGCCATCCGGCAGACCCGCCTCCTGAAGAAGCTCTGCCAGACGCACCGCGCTCAGAGGCACGAACTCCGACGGCTTCAGGACCATCGTATTTCCCAGGACGAGCGCGTTGGGGATGGTCCAGTTCGGGACCATGTTGGGAAAATTGAATGGGGTGATGCAGGCCACAACGCCCACCGGATGCCGCTCCGCGCGGCACTCGACTCCGCGGCTCACCTCCAGAACCTCACCGGCCGTGATCTGCGGCAGAGAGACGGCAAACTCACACAACTCGATCGACTTCAGCACTTCGGCGCGGGCCTCGCTGGAAATCTTGCCGTTCTCCTCGGTCACGAGCGCCGAGAGCTCGTCGACGTGCTTCTCGAGCAGCGTGCGATAGCGGAAGAAGACCTGCACGCGCTCCTTGATCGGCAGGCCTGCCCAGTCGGGAAGCGCCGCGCGCGCCGCGGCGACGGCATCGTCCACATCCTGAGCTCCCGAGAGCGGAACCTGCGCGATCACACTACCATCGGCCGGGTTGTGGACGTCCAGCAGAGACTGGCCGTTCGACGCGAAACGACCACTGATGAAGTTGCGGGCCGTAGGGTACTTGGCGGTGATGTCCATGGCTACGTGGCGATCGACGCAGGTGTGAGCCGCTCTGGCGCGGATTGAGCCCTCATTGTACGGTGAGGACGGCTCCGCGCCAAGCTCAATCGGTTGACGCGCTCAGCCTGTGCGGGCGACGATCGCCGAGACCAGCTCAGCAAACTGGTCGCGCACCATCCTCCCAACCTCGAGGACTTCCTCGTGATCGAGCGGGTCGGGCGAAAGTCCCGCAGCGTAGTTCGTGATCGCTGAGATCCCGAGGACCTTCATCCCCAGAGACACCGCTTGAAGCACTTCCGGGACAGTGCTCATTCCCACGGCATCCGCCCCGATCCGCTGGAAAAAGCGAATCTCGGCGGGAGTCTCGTAACTCGGCCCGCGGGTCCACAGATAGACACCCCGACGAGTGGGGATGCGAAGCTCGAGCGCAATCTGCTCTGCGTCATCGAGCCACTGAGCGTCGTACGGCTCACTCATGTCGGGGAATCGCGGTTCGCCATCGCGCGGGGGCCCGGAGAGCGGATTGGCGAAGGCCATGTTGATATGATCGGTGATGAACATCAGCGTTCCGGGTGCCCAACCCGGCTTCATTCCACCCGCAGCATTGGTAACCAGGAGCCGTCGCGCCCCAAGGGCATGCGCCAATCGGACGGGCATAGCCAGACTGTCGGCCGGGTGCCCTTCATAGAGATGAATCCGTCCCTGCACGAACAAGACGTCCTTCCCTCCGAACTTTCCGAACACCAGTCGACCTGCATGCCCTTCGACGGTGGACTGGGGGTAGCCGGGTATCTCGCTGGTCGAAACTGCTGTGACGTTCTCGGCGTCATCGGCCAGTGCTCCCAGACCGGATCCCAGGATCAATACCACCTCCGGCTCGGCATCGGTTCGATCACGGATTGCGCGAACAGCGTTGCTGATCACGTCGGTTGCCGCTGCGTGCGATGTGGACATCTAGCTTCGACTCGGTCAGGAGACTAGTGCGGGTTCGGCGGACGGTGCGGCGATTCGCACCACGACCATCGTCAAGTCATCGTGCTGGCGGGCCTCGCCAACGTGCACCTGCACATCGCCCACTACAGCATTGAGCACCTCGTTCGCGGCCGTGGGTGCTGAATCGACAGCACCGATGACGCGTTCGTCTGTGAACTCGATTCGCTCCGAGTCCATGGCTTCCGAGATGCCGTCGGTATACAGCACGAGCAGGTCGTCGGGACGAAGTTCGACGGTCTCCTCGTGGATCGACTGACCGAACGTCGCGTCGTCGGCCATGCCGATGGCGATGCCGGGCGGCCGCATCGACTCAACGACACCACCGTCGCGCTTGATGAGCAGCGGAGTGTGTCCCGCCCGAGCGAATGTGATCGTACGTGCGCGGACATCTATCACCCCGTATATCATGGACACGAAGGTGCCGCGCGGAGCGCTGGCTCGGAAATGACGATTAAGTCTTTGCAGCACCTCAGCGGGATGCTGGACTTCACTGGCGAGGCTCTGGATGTTCCCCTTGACGAGCGTCATGTAGAACGCGGCCTGGATGCCCTTTCCGGACACGTCTCCGATGATCACAGCCAGCCGGTCGTCACCGAGGGGCACGAGGTCGTAGTAGTC
>JBJHBB010000346.1:0-3539 GCA_050485265.1 Rhodothermales bacterium
CTCCGGATAAGGGACCTGATGGAGTACATCCCGCAGAATTGCGAAGACGAGCCTCCCCTCCGGCCGACAACCGACCCACCCGACAGAGTGGACGCGGCGCTGGACACGTTGGTGCCCGAGAATCCCAACAAGCCGTATGACATCCACGACGTGATCAGGCGCGTGGTCGACGAGGGTCGGTTCTACGAGATCCACGCTGACTACGCCGCTAACCTGGTGGTCGGCTTTGCCCATCTGGACGGGCACTCGGTCGGGGTGGTGGCGAATCAGCCTGCCGTGCTGGCAGGTGTTTTGGACCTCGACTCCAGCGTGAAAGGCGCTCGCTTTGTGCGCTTTTGCGATGCGTTTAACATCCCTCTATTAGTTTTCGAGGACGTTCCTGGATTCCTTCCCGGAACGGACCAGGAATGGCGAGGCGTGATCCGTCATGGTGCCAAGTTGCTATATGCATTCTGCGAGGCGACAGTGCCCAAAATCACCGTCATCACTCGGAAAGCGTACGGCGGTGCGTACGACGTGATGAACTCAAAGCACATCCGTGGGGATCTGAACTTTGCCTGGCCGACGGCCGAGATTGCTGTGATGGGGCCAAAGGGCGCGGTTGAAATTATCTACCGTCGCCAGATTGCTGAGGCCGAGGATCCGGCCGCGACAGAGAGCCACTTCGTTGACGAATATAGACACACATTTGCCAACCCTTACGTTGCTGCGGGCCGAGGCTATATCGACGACGTGATCGAGCCGAGGATGACTCGCACGGTCCTGGTGCGCGGTTTCGAGATGCTGCGCAACAAGGTGGCGGACAACCCGCGCAAGAAGCACGGCAACATTCCGCTGTAAGTGGTTATTTGGGCGCGACGTAGTCTTGGATCGGAACGCGCTTGTATGCCGCAATCCAGCAAGACACCCTGCCGTGCCTCATGGTAGCCCCTATCCCGGGGCCAGGCCCGATGTCCTTCGCTTCGCATCGTAAGCGGTAGCGGCTAACTTTTTTCCTGATCTACTGTTGGCGGTAATCGCTTCAAGTAATAGTTTAAGCGGTGCTCTCTCGCCGGCTCCTAACGCTCCCTCAACATGATTGTGGCCCCCACTCTTCCCGAGCGGCTCGCCCGCCTCGTATTCCTTCCCCTTGTAATCGTCCTTCTGGCGGCCCCTGCGGCACATTCGCAGTCGTCGGCCAACGGCGAGACCGTAAACGGGATGCCGGCCGATCCGCTTCCCAATGGTCCCGACGCACAGTGGCTGGTCGAGCGGTTGCCTCAGGGTGACTCACTGTCCGATGCCGACCTAGCTCGGCGGATCGCCAGGCTCTACACGAGACAGGCGAATGTGCTCAATGCCGACGCCGCGGGCGACGCCGCTATGGCCCTCGACATGTTGGACGGCCTCATGCGTGACCTCCGTCAGTTGGCAATGCGGCCCGGAGTAGCGCTGCAGCCTCGTTTCCGTGAGCTTTACCGCTCTGTGCTCACCGAGTATGAGCGTGCGCACGGGCCTCAGCCGCATTTCGCACTGGACCAGGGCGACGTCTTCGAACTCCGCGAGGCCATGTTCGCATCCCTGGAGGGCGTTCACGATCCTCTTCTCGAGGATGTGTCGCTCCCAGCCACCATGGTGGCGACGTTTCCGATGACGCTCAATCGCGCCGTCGAGAATCAAATTCGCTTCTATTTGCGCAACAATCGTCACGTAGCGACCGTGCGGCAGCGCGCGGAGACCTACTTCCCCATGATCGAGCAGATCCTGGCCGAAGAGGGCGTTCCGGATGAGCTCAAGTACCTGGCGGTGATCGAGAGCGCGCTCAATCCGACCGCGCGGTCGTGGGCCGGAGCCGCCGGCATGTGGCAGTTCATTCCCGCAACCGGACGTCACTCCGGGCTGACCGTGACCGGGGACATCGACGAGCGCCTCGACCCCGAGAAGGCCACGCGCGCCGCCGCGCGCCACTTGCTCGAACTGTACGCCATGTTCGGCGACTGGCAGCTGGCTATCGCTGGTTACAATTGCAATCCTGCCGTAATCCGCCGCGAGGTGAACCGTGCGGAGCAGCGACTCGGTCGGCGGGCCACCTTCTGGGACATCTGGAACAACATCCCCCGCGAGACCCGCGGCTACATCCCCTCATTCATCGCTGTGTCGTTGCTGCTGTCGAACCCCGACGCGTTCAACCTGCCCGACGTTGTGCCCGGACCGCGCTATGAGTTCGACGTCCTGCCGGTCAGAGGCGGCGTGTCACTGGCACAGCTCGCAGAGCGCGCCGGAACCGATATAAGGACCCTCCAGGCCCTCAACCCGGCTCTTCGTCAGACACGAGTGCCGAACTGGGCGGACGGCTTCGAGGTGCGTCTGCCTGCCGGACACTACACGCGCTACCAGCGTGAGCTCGCAAGCTTCGCGGTTCGCACGGGCAACGTCACTCCGCGCACCGTGGCCTATCACGGTCAGAATCGGCGTGTGATCGCGTTCGCTCAGCCTCACGTCCCGGGTGAGCGGATGGCTGATCCCAATGAGTCGTTGATCCCGGTGACCAATGTCGCTGACGGAATGCGTAACGGTCAGTCCGTCGCTCCCGAACCGCGTGCGACGTCGAACACAGCTTCCAGCGCGCCGCAGCGCATCGTTTACCGCGTTCGGAGGGGTGACACGCTTATTCGCATTGCGCGCCAGCACGGAGTGACGGTGGCCCAGCTGCGCCAGTGGAACAACATCCGCGGCTCGCACATCCGCATCGGGCAGCGCCTCACCATTCAGCGGCCTGCCAGTCGCCCGAGCTAGTCCCCCACTTGCGAAGGCGTGGCGAAGCGCCCTCGGCCTTGCGGTCGGGGGCGCTTTCTCTTTGTGCCACGAGACAGATTCCTGCTATAAAACACGTCCGCCACCCCGGTCAGACCAGGGCGGCGGCGTGTGCAAGCAGTGATACGAAGGTGTGTGTCGTTGGCCTTACGGCCTGCGCAAGTCTACGAAGGCATCCGACCGCAATCAAGTCTACCTAGTAGCGAGACGTTACAGCCTTGCGCTTCAGGGCGGACAACCACCGGGTGATGTCGATGCCTTTGGGGCAGGCCTGGACACAGTTGAAGATGGTGTAGCACTTCCACAGGCCCTCCTTTGAATCGACTATCGAAAGGCGATCGTCGGATCCGAAGTCACGCGAGTCGAAGGTGTAACGGAATGCCTTGAGCATGGCTGCCGGCCCGAGATAGTCCGGGTCAGCCCATGTCGAGGGGCACGAGTGCGTGCAGGCGCCACACATGATGCACTTCGTGGCGTCCTCGATGATGTAGTGATCCTCAGGGGACTGCAGTCGCTCCTTCTCAGGGGCCGGGGTCGAATTGATCAGCCACGGCATGACAGCGCGATACTTCTCGAAGAAGCCCGACTGATCGATCACCAGGTCTTTTACGACCGGAGCGGCCGGGAGCGGCTCGAATGTGATCGTGCCTCCGCGCTCCGGAACGAGGTCGCGAACCAGCAGCGAGCATGCGAGCTTGTTCTCCCCATTGATCTGCATCGCATCCGAGCCGCACACGCCGTGGGCG
>JBJHBB010000347.1:0-3537 GCA_050485265.1 Rhodothermales bacterium
GAGTAGCGTGGTGACGCCCGCCAAGCCCACGGCGCCAAGAGTGAGTGTCAGAGCCAGAAGTCCCGGAGACGTGACCTGCAGGCCGAGGATCACGGTGAAGCCAAAGGCTGCTACCACGTTCATGGCACCGACCAGCAGCACGTTGAAGAGCAGCTTACCGGCGTACACGCCGCTTCCGCGAGCGTGCAGTCGCAGGAGCAACACCGTGCCACGCTCCTCCTCCGCCACGAAAGCCCGGCCCAGGCCCACCGCCGCCGCGAACACGATCACGATCCACAGGAGTGCAGCCGCCACGCGTGCCTCGACACCCTCGACTCCGACCGAGAACGCTGTGATCAACAGCGACGAGGCCACGAACATTGCCAGCGTGTTCAGGGCGTATCGCGCCCTCAACTCGAGGCGTACGTCCTTCAGGAAAACGGCCCAGGTCCCCGCGAACCAGTCCACACGTCGTTGCGATGATTCCGTGGAAGCTACGCCTCAACAAAACCGCCCGGCCCTGCGAGCAGAACCGGGCAGTCGGGATGTGCCGTCGACGTGCGGCAAAGGAAGGGAGCGAAATGAACCATTCTGTGATCGACATTCGCAATAGCTGCCACGCGATTCACCACAGGTTCGGTATCGTGGATCCATGAGTCCCGATCGCGCCGACCATATCGCTGGGGTCATTCTCGGAGCCGCCATAGGTGATGCGCTCGGGATGCCGCTCGATGCTCTGAGCCACCAGAACGTCCGCACCTATTATCGTGGCGTCCGTGGCTTCGAAGGCGATGAAAAGCGCGGCGATCTCGGTCCGGGGCAGTTCACCGGGCGGACGCAGTTTCTGCTCCGGTCACTTAAGGCCCTGATCGAAGGACGTGACCTGGCACCCGAGGACACGCAGGGTCTGAGGCGAGTCGATCTCTTCCACGTTCCCGGCGCCGCTATCGTGGCGGCCTCGGGTTCTGGGTTGTGGGGATGGCCGGCTGACGATGATGTATCGATGGTTGCATCGCGCACGATTGAAAGCCTTGACAGTTGGAGCGAGGTGCCTGGATTGCTACCCGCCGCAGTGGGCCAGGCCGTTGCCGTGCGCCTCGTCCTCGAAGGAATGGTGGAAGATGGTGAGGCGTTCATCGCCGAGGTGATCGAACACGTCGAGGCCACCGAAGTCTCTATCGGCACGGTGCCCATTGTGTCTCGCCGACTGCGGCAGGTGATCCGTGAGTTGGACGCCTTTCCCCTGGATCTGCAGGATGTCTGCGGGGGATCGGGGCGAGCGGCTGACGAATGCTGGCCGTTTGCGATCGCCATCTTCGCTCGCAATCCAGCACTGGTGGAGGCCAATCTGCTATCGGCAGTCAACACGGGGGGGGACACTCCCACTGTCGGGGCTTGCCTCGGAGCATTGCTCGGTGCTCAACATGGCGTAGGTGCCTTCCCATCCCAATGGGTCCGCGAGGTCGAAGACGCAGCAGCGCTCACCGACCTCGCGCGGCGGATAGCCTCACGCGGCTAGCGCCGTTCGGCATCTCGGTGCGCTTCCGGGTGCCCGCCAGGTGGAAGGCCGTCATCGAACCCGTCGCGATGGTGCCAGTCTGAAGGCAGCATCCCCGGCAGTTCGCCAAAGTCCCCGATGAAGCCGATCTCCGGGGAGAGACGGTAGCCCTGGTCCTCCTCCACGATCTTCTGCACCAGGGTGATGAGGTGCCGAACATCGGCGGCCGTGGCGCCGCCGGTGTTGATGATGATGTTGGCATGCCGGTGCGTGACCACCGCGCCGCCGATACGCGTGCCTTTCAGCCCCGCCCAGTCGATCAGACGACCGGCGCCAACACCTTCGATCTTCTTGAAGATGCTGCCGGCACTTGGCTCGGTATCGAGAGGCGGATGTCGCTCGCGCCTCCAGTCGAGGTTCGCCTCCATCACCTCGCGCATTCGGCCTTCCTCGAGAGGGTGGAGTTGAAACGTAACCGAGAGCACCGTGTCCGGCTGATCGTGGAGGATCGAGTAGTCATAGCCGAACCTGAAGTAGTCTCGGTCGACCGTCCGACGCTCACCCTGTGCTGTGACGATCTCCGCCTCGAGGACCACTTCCTCGATGAACATGGTCCGCTCTCGCTCCGGCGGAGGAGACAGGAAGTGGAGGTTCTGCCACATGGCCCCGCCCACCGTCGACGGAATGCCGACATAGTGCTCGAGTCCGGAGAGACCATGGGACACGGCCACCTCTATCACGTCCGGATAAACGATGGCGCCACTCTCTGCCCGCAGCAAGCCGCGCTCGGTGTCGACGTCTACGGCGCGAGCCGTGTTGTGGATGACCAGGCCTCGAAAGCCCAGGTCACCGATCAAAATGTTAGCCCCGGTCCCAAGCCGGACCGAGGGAATCTCGAGCTCCGCGGCCGTCGCGAGGGCCAAACACAGATCGGCGGCCGAGCGAGCCTCGAAGAAGAGGTCCGCAGGGCCGCCGATCTTGAACGTGGTAAGCGGAGCTAGCGGGACGTCACGCTGCAGACGCCCTCCCAGCGCATTGCTGAGCCGCTGAACTCGTTCAGTGCTGGGCGGAGCCAGTTCACTATTGATCATCAGCGGAGTGCGCGCCGGATAGGCTGTCGTCAGCGAGGGCGTCTAGCTTATCGCGCCGACGTTACTATGATCGCGCCTTCAGGGTGACCACCGGCGACCGTGCCATAACGCGTGGTGGCCTCGGAGGCCGACATGCGCTCGATCCGGCCGACCTGCTGCACCGAGATACCGGCCAAGCCGCTGGTGTTCTGGCTCACGCGGCTGCCGTCAACATATACACGGATGCCTCCGCCGCTACGGGTGCGCAGCCACTGCGGGCGCAGGTGCTGCACCGCTTCGAGAGCGGTCCCGCTCAAGCCGGCTTCACGGATCTCGTCTGAGGTCAGTGGGCCGCGCTGGGCTGTGCGGGTCTCACCCGCCGGTGCACAGGCAGCGAAGCCGAGCAGCATGATCAACAGGGCGGGGAGTGCGAGACTACGAATCATCTGAGGAGTCGTTGCTTGGAGAGTACGGGTATGGTCGCCGGGCCCAGGGTGAGTTCAAGGCACTCCAGAGGGACTATCCTCGCGGCGGACGACTCGCTAAACTACGCGGCACCGACACAGTCATGCACCCCAGGAGCGAACGAAGCGCCCGCACGAGCAATCCAACGCATCAGGGCAGTATGTATTGCCCTCCGTTACGCGGCGTTGCCTCTTTCGCGACCTGGGGGTAGCTTACGGCGCTTCAACACGCCCATTTGCGGCCCCGATTATCTGGCCGCGTCGGCGCCAAAAGGCGCAGACTATCTCGAAAACCAACACACCCACCCTTCCTTGTCCCACGCTATGAGCCAGTTACTACAACGCTGGATCCGCGCGGCGATGGTCCTTGTGCTGTTCGCAGGTTTTGCCAATGCGCAGAACGCGACCGTGCAGGGCGTCATCACCGATGGCGAGACCGGCGACCCGCTCCCGGGCGCTAACGTGGCCATTCTCGAACTAGAGACCGGAACCATTACGGGTCCGGACGGCACGTACAGCATCACCG
>JBJHBB010000348.1:0-385 GCA_050485265.1 Rhodothermales bacterium
TATAGGGGGCAACTTGCCGACGATCGACAGGAGATTGCCATGACACGCAGGCGCTGGTTCTTCGCGATTCCCGCAGTGCTGGCAGCGACCGGCCTGGTGCTGGGACTGTCCCGCGTCAGACAGGAGAGCGCTCTGACACACACTTGGGATGCGCTCTCGCTGGCCGGTAACGGCCAAACGTTCCACCCGGAGGCAATTGCCCACCTACCTCCGACGGCGCGTCGATACCTGGAGAACGCCATCCAGCCGGGCACACCACTCGCCAGGTCGGTCGAACTCGAAATGGAGGGGACGATCGCCCTGCAGCCCGATGCTGAGCCGTTTGCGATGACGGCCAGGCAGATCCTCGCCCCGCCCGAGGGACTCGTGTGGCAGGCGAGGGTTG
>JBJHBB010000348.1:395-3537 GCA_050485265.1 Rhodothermales bacterium
GCGGCGGCATGAGGATCCGGGGCTTCGACAGCTACCACGAAGGGACGGGGGCCATGCGCTGGTGGCTCTTCGGAATGATCCCCATCGTGAACGCACACGGCCCGGACATCGATCGCTCGGCTGCGGGCCGGGTGGGCAGCGAGATGACGATCGTCCCGTCCACGCTGCTGCTGGATCCGAACATCGTGTGGGAGGACGTGGACGAGACCGAAACCACCGCGCGCGTCACAGTAGGGGCCGAGGAGATAACATTGCATCTTCACCTGGGTCCCGAGGGTAAGCTCCAACGGGTGAGCCTCCTGCGGTGGCGCGAGAATGTCGACGACGGCCGTCCCGGCTACGACCGCTTCGATGTCTCGCTTGACGAAGAAGCTCGCTTCGACGGGTACACCATCCCCACTCACATCCAGGCCGGGTGGCGGATCGACGAACCCGACGGCTTTCTATTCTTCGACGCCCGCCTCACCCGTGTGGTGTTTCGCTGAGGTGATTGCCGCCAGCTCTGCAATCACGCCTCGACAGCAGACAGAGTCTGACTGTTCTGATCACCTCACGACCGTCAGGCGTCTCGTCTCAAGGATGTCTTGGCCGGTTATCCGGACAACGTAGACCCCGGCCGGGAGTGTGTTCACGTCCAGAGGAATCCGCCCGATGGAATCGCTCGAATGCGCGTGGTGCGATGCGGCGACGGGCCGACCCATCAGGTCCAGCACGTCGATCTCGAGCTCGCCCGCTACGTGCGGAACAGAGGGAATGGCGGGTTCCAGCGGAGCCTTGACGACACGGGATGGCGCTCAGCCAGCGGCCACGATGAGGAGCCGGGCGAGCAGCGCCGTAGCGATAGAAGTGAATGCACTGACGAGAGGGACGGACAGCCGCCGCGGCGGACGCTTCGGTGACTCCGAGATCTTCGCTTCAGATTGGGGTGGATGGCGGACGGTTCGTCGGCAACCAGCAGCGGCGTTCCCCCCATCGATTGGAGCCCATAGGACAACCAGGACGCCGTGACCACCGCGCGCCAGATGGCCATTCCGGCGGGCCGATGCCGTGGCGTCTCGAGGAAGCTGGGTGAGACTCGGCGCGCCTTCAGTGATATGAGCTACCTGGTGGCGGAGAAGCGGGGGTATAAACGCTGGGGGCGCTGAGGGCTGCCGAAGCGGCGCCAAGGCGCGGCAGCTGTGCTCAGCATCAGCCCCGGCTATCGTGTCTCCCGCTGCTTGCTTCGCCAACTTACGCGCCGCGAAGGAGCCCGCGACGCCGAGCCCCAGGGCCGTCCGGAAGGTCGGACGCGGGAGCCGGCGGAGAGCGCTCTCCATCGCCGGCTCTCGACCGTCAGGACCTTACGTGCAACGGAGAGGCCCCGCCCCCCGCCGCTCGCGGTTAGGGCAGCGGCGGCCAGGAGGCTGGACCTCTCGATCCAGTCCACAAATCAGTGAAAACATGTCAGCGCATGCGCTGCACCGTGACACGAATCACAGGATCCTCCCATCCATGGATGGCCGGGTCGAGGAATGCGCCACCGGCGATGCCGGAGTGCTTCCGGATGACATCCTGTTCGGGTGCGCGCATGTTGCCGTCGGGCGGGAAGAAGACCGGACCGATGCTGCCGCAGGAATCCGCCAGGTACTCGGTCTCCTCGATGTTCTCGTGCGTGCCCGCGTCGTAGGCCACGGCATAGAACGTCTGGGCACGGAAGCCACGGGGTAGCATCACGCCATCGAGCCCGGTGAAGCCGTCACTCGTGCAGACGAGCATCGTAGCCATGGAGAGTCGGTTCGCGTTGGCCCGGGCCCGGATCTCGAAGGTCGCGGAACTGGGGCCGGAACCGCCTACGCGGTGAATGGGGACGTCGCTACCGACGACGTGGAAGACGCCGGCCTGGGCTTCGAGCTCGGCTACAGCGACTGCCGTCTGACCCTCCTCGGCGATGAGCCGGATGCCCTCGGACGCGGTCGCGCCGACCTCGAAGAAGCGCGCTCGGTGCGTGTGGGTGGCGAGGACCGGTCGCGAGAGGGGCTGGCCGTCCATCAGGTTTTCGATGGTGATCTGATAGATGTGATCGGCTGCGGCGGCTGCGCGAACATCTCCGCTGGACGCGCCAGCCGCCGTGCCGGCGTCGGTGTCATTCACGCCGGCAGCATCACAGCCTACGAGCACGAGCAGCGCCAGAGCGGAGCAGATCGCCATGAGGGATCGCGTCCTCGCATTCGGAATAAGGAAGTGAGACATGAGTAGTGAGCGGATGGTGAAGGGATTCGATTAGCGGCCGCGCCCTGCGCGATCGCTCCGCAAGGTTCAGTAGCATCCGTGGAGCGTTCATCACACCGCAGTCACCGTTCTGTAAACTCAAGTCACCTGTTTGTACAGTCGACCGATACGTCCGACGCATCTTGACGATCGAAGGGAATGATTGCCCTTGGGTCTAAGTCCAGCGCATGGGGAAGCGGTTACCTGCTCGGCCGAGCGTTGCCCACGGTCCGGAGACTCCTTGGGGGTGCAGACTGATACGCGAGGTAACCATTTCCCGATAGGGTAATGACAACCCACGGGGCCAATCAACCCGCAGATCCCATCCCCTAATCAGCTCAAACCAGGAGACAGCATCATGCCTACCTACGCAGTCCAGCGCAGCCTGCCCGGCATCACCATGGAGCAGCTTGGCGCGGCCCAGAAAGCGGCGATCGAGATGAGCGACCGATTCTCTCGCGAGGGGACGCCCGTTCGGTATATCCGGAGCAACTTCTATCCCGGAGACTCCGGCTGCACCTGCCTGTTCGAGGCGCAGGACGCGGAGTCGGTGGAGCGCGTCAATCAGGCGGCTTCGATCCCGTACGTGGAGGTCGAGGAGGTGCTCGACCTCGTCCCGTGAGGCCTACCGGGATGTGAAATCAAAGGGCCAACCAGGCGGGTCACCACGATCTGATCGGGTGGTCAGCGAGTTGGAGGCGGTGGGACGCACTAGGATGGCAGCGGTGGCGTGAGGCTCGATGAGGATGCGGACGGATCCGAGGCCTAAGCGAGACGGCCTCGGGCGACTCACGCTCCGAGCTCCCCCCCCCCCCGTGGGTGGGGCGCGCCCCCGGGGGCGGGGGGGGGGGGGCCCCCCGGGGGGGGGGGGCGGGCGGGGGGGCGCGCGGGGGGG
>JBJHBB010000349.1:0-3524 GCA_050485265.1 Rhodothermales bacterium
GGCGGAGTTGCATCACGAGGTGCTCGAGCCGCCGGAGCTGGTGGTGAGCTTCAGTCACCGGCCGAGCAACGCGTTCTACCGCGCGCCGCTCGATCTGATCCTGCGGCCCAAGGTCCAGGGCGGCCACCCCAGGGACCGTGCGGTGCACTTCCGCTACTTCCTCGACGGCCAACCGTTCGACGACGAGTCCCGCTTTCCCGTGGTGACCTTGGATCCGGGCCGCTACACGGTCGAGCTCGAGGTGGAAACGCAGATGGGACAGATCGAACGCACGGGCCGGGAGTTCGACGTGTTTCCGAACCAGCCCCCGATCTGCGAGCTCGAGCACTGGGAGACGTCGCTCGGCTGGCGATACCATGCCAACTGCTCCGATCCGGACGGACGGATCATGGACTTCCTGTGGACGCTCGACGGCGAGCCGATCAGCCACCGCGGCTCGCGGATGAGCGTGTCTCGCGCCGGCAGGACGGCGTCGCCGATGGTGACCGTTCAGGCCGTGGATGATGCCGGGGACGTGTCCGTCGTGCAGGTTGCTCCGTAGCGCCTGCTACGGGCATGTCGCGGGCGTCGACCGGGACTTCCACTGGAACGGGATCTCTCAGCGCGATGCGAGAAGCTGCTGACGGACGGCGCGCTAGAGGGCGCGGCGAACATGGCGATAGTGATGGCAACGAAGGGATCGCGAGAAGAAGAGGCGATTGACCGAGGACTGTGCCTCGTCGATAGGCAGCGTTCGGGGCATCGCGGTCGCCCGACTGACCAAACTGGGGATCGTCGTTCGCCAGCCTGCCGCCAGGAGCGGAACGGACCCACATGAACGGAACGGACCCACATGAAGGGCGCTGCACTCGAGATTCCCTGCCGCCTGATCGTGTCGCTGGAGATCGAGCAGAACGAGGTTCGACCTGTATAATAATCAGCTCTCAATAAGGTCGCATCGACGTGTAACTCGATGGCATTGCTGCCATCTTGAGGCTCTCAATCTATGGCCTTCAAGAAACCGACGTCCCACGCCGCTGTGCCGGAAACCCCGGATCGGCTATTTCGTGACCTCCCTCGCCGCAAGCACGCAAGCTTGTTCGACCATCAGGGACAGGTTTTGCGGAATTATGTCACCCAGGCGTTGAAGGTACCCGATGTGGCATTGCAGCTGCCGACGGGCAGCGGAAAGACGCTGGTCGGGCTGCTTCTGGCCGAATGGCGCCGGCGGAAGTTCCGCGAGCGTGTCGTCTACCTGTGCCCGACGCGGCAACTTGTGAACCAGACCAAGGAGGAGGCTTCGACGAAGTACGGGCTAACGGTGGAAGCCTTCACGGGCAGGGTCAAGAACTACACCCCGAAGGCCAAGACAGCGTACACGGACGGCGAGCGTGTGGCCGTGACGACCTATAGCAGCTTGTTCAACGTTAATCCGTTCTTCGATGATCCCGACGTCATCATCGTCGACGACGCCCACGCCGCGGAGAACTACATAGCCAGCCAATGGACGATTCGGATCAACCGATTTGAGGCGCGTGACGAGATCTTGTTCAAAGCGGTGGCCGGTGTTCTCAAGGGCGTTATCTCCGACAGCAACTACGCGCGGTTGACTGGGAACAGACAGAGCGCTGACGACGCAGGTTGGGTCGATAAGATTCCGACCCATAAGCTGATCGAGATCGCCGACGAGCTTCGCTCCGCCATCTCGGAGAACGTCGACGACACCGACCATCGGTATGCCTGGCGCATGCTGGCGGATCACGTGCGCGCATGTCAGCTCTACGTGTCTTCCTCGGAAGTGCTGCTGCGCCCCGTCGTCCCTCCGACCTGGTCGCATGGGCCGTTCGCCAATGCGACGCAGCGCATTTTCATGTCAGCCACCTTAGGAGCTGGAGGCGATCTTGAGCGGTTGACGGGACGACCCAACATCAAGCGGTTGGCGATCCCGGAAGGTTGGGATCGGCAGGGCATCGGCCGGCGCTTCTTCATTTTTCCTGAGAAATCACTTAACGAGGAGGACACTCTGTCCTTGCGCCGGCAGCTAATGCGCAAGGCGGGGCGCAGCCTAGTCCTCACACCGAGTCAGGCCGACGCCGATGAGATCGCGGAGGACGTGACGGAGAACCTCAAGTATCCCGTCTTCTCAGCGGCGGACCTGGAGAGTAGCAAGGCGACGTTTACGGAGGCCAAGCAGGCGGTCGCCGTGATCGCTAACCGCTACGACGGTATCGATCTTCCTGACGACGACTGTCGGCTGCTGTTCGTCGAAGGCCTGCCTCGAGCGACGAATCTTCAGGAGCGGTTCCTGATGAACCGCATGGGCGCCAGTCAGCTGTTCAACGAGCGCGTGCAAACGCGGGTGCTTCAGGCTATCGGTCGATGTACGCGGGGCCTCAACGACTACTCAGCTGTTGTTGTGACGGGCGAGGACCTGCCAGCGTATCTGACCGATCGCAAACGTCGCTTGTACTTTCATCCCGAGTTGCAGGCAGAACTCGAATTCGGTATCGAGCAGTCAACACACGTCAAGTCGAAGGACATCCTCGAAAACTTCGAAATTTTTCTGGAACATGACCAAGCTTGGGAGGACGCCAATCAGGGCATTCTGGAAGCGCGTGAAGCTGCCACTCAGGTGGAGTTCCCCGCTATGGATCAACTGGAGGGCGTCGTTGTCCACGAAATCGCGTGGCAGACGGCGATGTGGAACGAGGACTACGCCAAGGCGTATGAGGCGGCCCGAGAGGTTCTGGGCGGTCTGGCCGACCCTGGGCTGCGTGGCTATCGAGCGCTTTGGCACTACCTAGCCGGCGCGGCCGCAGAACTGGCAGTCGCGGACGGGGAGGTCGGTTTCGATGTCCACGCACGCACCCAATACCGGAAGGCCAAGGAGGCAGCCACGGGTATCCCGTGGCTCATCGCGCTGGCGCGGGGCGGCGCGGCTGCTCCAAGCGCCGAAGAGCGGGATCAAACCACCATCATGCTGCAGGTGGAGCAACTCGAAGCACAGCTCGTTAAATTGGGCACGTTGCATAATCGGGCGTTCTCGGCACGGGAGAGGGAGATTCGCGAAGGGCTCCAAGACGGCGCCAGGTTCGAACAAGCTCAGGTGCTGCTTGGCGAGCACTTGGGCTTTTCGGCAGGAAAGCGCGAACGTGATGCATCGCCGGATCCGTGGTGGATCGTGGGCAACGTCGCATTTGTATTCGAGGATCATGCGAACGCTCAGGACGATAGGGCAGTCATCGACGCAACCAAGGCCAGACAGGCTGCCTCGCACCCAGATTGGATGCGAGAACACGTCCCGGCATCAGCAGGCGCGTCGATCCAGCCTGTCCTCGTGACTCCGGCAAAAAAGGCGAAAGATGGTGCAATGCCCCATCTCGGGCGGGTGTCATATTGGAACCTCAAGGAGTTCCGCGAATGGGCGGAAAAAGCGCTAGTGGCAGTGCGTGAGCTTAGGCGTAGCTTCCGAGAGCCGGGCGATCTTGTTTGGAGGGCCCAGGCTGCTGAGGCGCTGAGCGAGGTCCGCGCTGATGCCCCTAGCC
>JBJHBB010000350.1:0-3522 GCA_050485265.1 Rhodothermales bacterium
TGTATAAGACCCCGGCCCAGGGTCGGATCGCATCGCCGCCACTGCTGGTGCTCCACCACTTCCGCCCGTAAGCGCTCGGGGCGGCGATAAACGTCCGGTCTGCCCGACAGGGCCTCCACGCCCGAGAACCGCTCCCGGTAGAACGAGGACTGGGCCCGACACCACTCGAAAGTCTGGCGCAGGAGCTCGTCTTGGAGCTCCTGCACCGAGCCCGCCGTCGTCACCTTCCGGTGCTCCCCCCCTTGTTCGCGTCGACGAAGGCCTGGAGCGCCGAGGACAGCGCCGGCTGGCGTGCGACCGCCGGATTCAGGGGCTCGGCCGCGAGGGGCTCCGCGACGAAGGGCTCGGCGGCCATGGGCTCCGCAGCGAAGGGTTCCGCGGCCATCGGTTCGGCCGCCATGGGCTCAGCGGCGAACGGTTCGGCGGCCATCGGCTCGGCCGCGAAGGGCTCGGCGGCCATCGGTTCCGCCATGAAGGGCTCGGCCGCGAGGGGCTCCGCCGCGGCCGCTTCCGCCGCCACGGCCTCCGCGGCGATGGCTTCGGCCGCCATCGCATCCGCGGCCGCCGCGTGCGCGGCATGCGTGTCGCCGGGCTTGTCGACAGCCGAAGCGACCGCGCGGGCGCTCTCGACCACCTCCTTGCGGGCCTTGGCCACCAAGGCCTCGCTCAGCTCGGCCTCCCGAGAGCCCTGGGCCGCCGGCCGTACAGCTTGGGCATCCATGGTCGACTGGACTGCGGCGAGCTGCGCCACGGCATTCGAAAGGAGGTCGCGGGCTGCGGCGTCCTGCACCTTCGAAGCCCTCTGGTAGAGCTCGGCAAGCTCCTTGATCTCCATCGTTCCTCCCCTCCGGGGTCGTCCCACAGCCACTCGAAGGCCAAGGTAGGAAACGGCTTCGGAAGGGGCAAGGAGGTAGCGGGATCCACCGTCCGGCGGGCACCGCGCGAAGCGTGGTCGCGAGAGTCACGCTCCGCGAAGCCCGGTGTCAGGTGCAACTCCTCGTCAGGCCGCCAGCGGTTCAGGGATCACTCCCAGAACGGGCAGGATCGTTCTCGGGCAACACGTCACGTGCCCAATCGGTCTGTTTCCACGCCGGGATGGGCGTCTCTTTCGCGGCTTGCGGAACAAATCGAGATCGCTCGATGAGCTGGTACTTATGAATGTAGCGCGGGCAGTTGGGATAGATCCGTAGCGCTTCAACTTGGACCACGAACTGCGCCTCGGGAAAGTCCGACAGAAGCGGACTGGCGAACTGAATGCTCGCGATGCCGTCGACACGCATTCTACGCTGAGCCTCGAAGTCGATGAACAGAAGGCCCACTGCTCGCGTCGCGGCCACATTGCCCATCGAAAGGTACATACCGTTCCCGTCGTAGTTGGGAAAGGCGAGATCACGAGGACCTGTGACTCGCACGAACCCAGGGTCGCCGCCCTTGTATGAGCACGTGGGCTGACCCGATTCGTCAACCGTGGCAAAGAAGAACATGTCGAGTCGCTCGATGAAGTGCCGGTCATCCCGTGTGAACTCGTCGTGGACGGTGACCGCTACAAGCCTGTCAGCAAGGCGTCGCGTGTCAAACCGATCTTGAAGTGTGCGAGAGGCAGGTGAATACTCGAGGGACATATCCATAACCTCCGTTGTGATGCGGAACGCATGTACTCCTCCGTGACGCCCGCAATCATGATTCCGGACTCGACCACCTTCAGCTCGACATCTCCCTCCAAGCGAGCCGCTTCCAAGAGAGGCCTCGGGATGCGAACGCCGCGAGAATTGCCGATGCGCACGACCTTGGTTTTAATGGAACTCTGGTCAAGGGTGACGTACTCACAATGTGACCAACGCCCAGCGGCGGCCACAAATCCAGCCCTGCTGAGCCGGATAACGCCTTGGGCATGAGCTGCAACCGCGATAGCGGTTGTCAGCTTCGAGCGCCTGTTCGACAGCGCTAGGCGCCGTCATTCCCCTCGGGTGAGACGGTACCCTTCGACGACCTCAACGCCCAAGTCGCTGCGGCGGACACCGAGCACGAGGTCGGTGCCAATGAAGTGGACCTCAAGTCCCGGCGAGAGATCCACGGTGCCAAGTGCACGCCCCTCCGAGTTGAAGACAATCCAAAGGTTGGAGGCCGTCGTCCGGGTGCCTGGAGAACTCCACCGGTCCCAGTCGTAGACACGTGCCCACAGCCATCCATCGCTATCGACGAGGATGCCGTCAAACGTAGGGATCAGCACTGGCTGCAGCTCCGCATACAGATCCCCGATCAACCGGTCGAATCCGTATGACTCCATGCCCCACTGTGCTATGTGGCCTGCTACGACCGCGGCGAAATCCTCCTCGGTCGCATACGAGGGAAGCTCGTTCAGCCGCAGGACGCGCAAGAGCGCGCCGTCCGCCGCGTCATACTCTCGGATCTCGGGCTCGCGCCCCTCGCTCAGAAAAGGATTGGATTCCGACGGCTCCGTCGGATATGGGGTAGAAGGGAATCAGCATCCCTCCGCCGTTCGCGAAGAACCCGCTTTCCGCCTGAAATCGGTGCTCAGCGCCGATCACACGTCCCGAGTCAAGGTGCAGCCATCGAAAAGTCACGGCCTCAGACCTCACGCCTCGGCCAGGAGCACCGACAGGAAGCGCCTGTATTTCAGGGAAAAGCTGTAGCACGTGACCGAGAGCATATCCCTTCGCAATGCCGGACGACTCGAAGCGCGACGTGCGAAAATTCTGAACGCTTTCGTCGAAGATGGTATACCGCCCCTGCCTCGGGTCGTAAACGATGACAGAATCCGTTCCAGCGCTCGGAGCGAGCGAAAGGCTGAGAAACTCGCCCGGACCCTGCCCCGCCCCCCCCGCAGAGCGGCGGAAACTGCCGTCCAGGCCAAAGATTCGAAGCTCTCGACTCCCACTGTCAGCCACGAGCACGCTGCCGTCCGCGAGCTGCACCACCCCGGTGATGCCGTCGAACAGGTAGGGGTGGGGACCGGTGACCTGACCCACGACGAACGAGGGTTCCGGCTCCACCATCCATCCCGTCGGTGCGCGCGCGATGCTGGCCGGAGATCCCACGATCCGCTGGGCACCGCTGTCGCTCGGGACCAGGGCCTCGGCCGGCGGGGCCTGAGGGGCTGCTTGGTCCGATCGGCTCGCATCACCTTGGTCGGCGCAGGCGACAACCAAGAGCAGTGTCCCCAGCCCCGGTAGTCCGCCGAGCCTCCGGTGCATCACGTTCTGTGACCCTCTCGTGGGGGTGCAGAGGCGGTGGTGTTTCACGGCGTTCCTCCCTCTACCCGGCGCTACCCAACGCCCCCGCGCGAACGCTGCGTGGCCAGCCTCGTGAAGAATTCACTGTGGCCCCCGCCCGCGCCAGCTTCACGCGCCCGTTGGAACCGCTCGACCGCTTGATCGGTGGGTAGGAGCGTGGTATGGTGGGGGTATGAAGACTGCGATATCCCTCCCCGACGAGCTCTTCGAGGCCGCTGATTCCCTGGCCGAGCGTCTCGGTGTGTCCCGAAGTGAGCTCTACGCCAGG
>JBJHBB010000351.1:0-3520 GCA_050485265.1 Rhodothermales bacterium
ATTCGCGCAGAGCGAGGTCGAGAGTAGTGGGATCTCACCATTCTATGTGCATGCCTACTTCCGCAATCCATTCCATCACCTGTTGAGCGAGGTATCGGCTGGCCAGTGGATGCGCTTTGTCGCGATCATGACGGCGGGGATAGTTGGGGGATGGCACCTGGCCCGATCGCGGGCGCTCTATCATCGCGCATTTGTCGTGACCATCGGCTTGACTGCCGTGGTGCTGATTTCCGGTGGAGCCGTGTTCGTTGAACGGTTCGAGGTTGGGCTGGTGATGAAGCTGCAGTTTCAAAAGATGACGCTTCTGCTGGTGCTGGGCGCCTCGATCATGGCTGCAGGCGCTGTCGCAACCCTTCTACCGGGACGCATACGCACCCTGGCCGACACCACCTTTCGGCTCCGCGGGGCCCTGGCGTTTATGGTCCTCCTCGTGGGCGCAGCGATCGGGCTAGGCTCAGTCCAAGGTGAGATTCTGGCCGATCGCGCACAGCCGGTTCGCCACCAGGAGTCGCTGTTGTTCGAAGTCGAACGGTGGGCGGCTCGGAACACTCCACCCGAAGCGCTCTTCGCGATACCACCTTCGGTGAGCACCTTCCGGACGCACGCAAGAAGAAGCGTCTACGCCAACTACGCCGCCTTCGTGTTCACCGATTCCGACATGCAGCGGTGGTTTGAGCGACTGACCACCGTTGCGCCGATCGAACCGCCCCGAGACGGTTTTGACGCCAAGGATCTACTCGACGACGCCTATCACCGTAACTCGACCGAGCGATGGTTGTCACTTGGTCAGAGCGAAGGGATCGACTTCGTCCTGGTCGAGGCCAGCCGCACCGAGACGCTTCATCTAGATCGTGTCTTCGGGAACGAGGCCTGGCACCTCTATTCCATTCCCATAGCGCGGAATCGGTGAGACCCACGGACCGACATACGCCCGCTCGACTGCGGCGATTCGCCTCGAGCGGCTTGCTCGGTCCGATCATGACGCTGGTCTCAGGCACGGCTGCCGCTCAGGCCATCTCCTACCTCGCGCGGCCCGCGCTGACACGCCTCTTCAGCCCGGAGGCTTTCGGGTTGTTTGGACTTTTCCTGGCACTGATCGCCGTTTTCGGACCGCTGGCGACAGCGAAGTACGAGGATGCCATCCCCGTCCCCCCCGGCGATAGAGAGGCTGCCGCCACCGCGCTGCTGGCCCTGCTGATCACCACGGTGATCACTGTTCTCGCGATGCTCCTCGTACCCGCTCGCGGCGCAATCGCGGAACTGTTCGGACGACCGGACCTGGCTCCAATCATTGCTGTCGTGCCGTTGGGTGTTGCCGCCGCGGCTTGGAGCCGAACCGGGGAGTTGTGGCTCACTCGAATCCACCTCTTCAGACCGATTGCTGCTGCCCGTGCCGCTCAGAGCGGCGTCGCTGTACCGATACAGATTGTTGCCGGACTCGCAGGGACTGGTGCGTTGGGACTGGCCGGCGGCTATGTGGCCGGGAGGGTGGTGGGAATGCTGTCGATCTGCTGGGCCGTCCTTCAAGACGGCCGGCTCCGCAGGGAGGCCGCATCGATCTCGCGAAACGCACTTCGGCAGGTCCTCGGTCGGTATCGCAAGTTCCCACTCTTCTCGGCGCCATCCGGGTTCTTGAACCTGCTGTCGATGCAGCTTCCAGCCTTCCTGCTGGTCGCGCTATTCGACCCTGCAGCCGCCGGATTCTATGCGGTCGCGTTCGCAACGCTAGCCGTGCCGATGCAGCTCGTGGGCGCCAGCGTTGGCCAGGTGTTTTTTGCGCTTGCGGCGGAGGCGCACCGCGAGGGCGCTTTGCCCAGCCTCTCCGGTGGCATTTTCAGGCGACTCAGCGCCATCGGCCTGTTCCCCATGGCCGCCATCATGGTCGCTGGACCTGCGGCGTTCGCGCTGGTCTTCGGTGCCGAGTGGCGTGAGGCAGGGGTTTACGCACAGATGATCGCGCCATGGATGTTCTTCGTGCTGGTCAGCGCCCCTCTGTCCAACCTGTTCGACGTACTTGAGAGGCAGGATCGGGAGATGTATTTCAACATCCTCCTGCTAGCTGCGCGTGCCCTCGCTCTCGCTGCGGGAGCGCTGCTCCAGGATGCACGGGTGGCCGTCCTGCTGTTCGCCCTCGTCAGCGCTGCCTTCTGGGTCTTCCACACGGGCTGGATGCTTCGCTGGTCCGGGGTCCGTATCTCCGAGGCTAGCTCGAGCACGGGCCGGCACCTCTTGTTGAGCGCCCCGTCGATCGTGCTAGTCAGCGCCGCAGTTGCGATAGGTGCCCCCGACGGCGGCGTCGTGCTGACTATGGCCGCCGCCGCCGCACTCGCGGGAGTGGTCTTCTGGAAGTTCGAGCCCGCACTTCGTCCATGAGTCCATCTGCACAGGTTCATCTCGCACCGGAGGCCCATCGAGCCTGGTTTCACCACGGGCGCACGTCGGTAACTGGTCACGCCATCGCGGAGGGCAGGGCGCTCGAGGGAGAGGACCTGGCGAACTACCTCGATCAGGAGTTTTTCAAACGGGTGAAGGATGTCTGGGGGTGTTTCGCCGCCGTGCACCGCATGGACGACGGGAGCATCGCTGCAGCCGTCGACCGAATTCGATCGATTCCCCTTTTCTACGGCTCGACCGAGGAAGATTACTTGTTGACCGACGATGCCGCATGGCTGGCCCGCCGACTCGGTGCAACTCTCGACGATCCGATCGAAGCAGCAGCCTATCTGCTAAGCAGCACGACCCTCGGTGCTGCTACGCTCACGAGCCTGATCCGCCAGGTCCGGGCAGGAGAGATCATGATCGTTGGCCGGTCGGCGACCAGTCATCGCTACTTCACCTTCACCCCTGAGGAGCCCTCTTCGGCCGATTTTGCTGAGCTTGTCGATGAGGGCGCAGAGGTGCTCTCGTCAGCCTTCCGCCGGCTTACAGCCTCCATTGCCGGGCGTCCGGTTGCGATTCCTCTGAGTGGGGGGATGGATTCTCGTCTGATCGCCTCGCAACTGGTCAATTCCGGCGCGATGGATCTTCGAGCGTTTACGTATGGAAGCGCTCGAAGCCTCGAATCGATAGCGAGTAAGGCCGTGGCCACTCATCTCGGCATCGAGTGGCGATGCGTGCCGTACTCTGCCCGACGCTGGTCGGCGTGGTTCCAGAGCGACGGCTTCCAGAAGTTTCGAGAGCGAGCAAATGGGCTGACGTCGATCGAGCACGAGCAAGACTGGCCCGCGATCGAGGCCCTCTGCACTTCGTGCTGGTTGGCGCCGTCGTCCGTCGTCGTGCCAGGGCACGCTGGAGACTTCATCGCGGGAAGTCACCTCCCAAATGATCTCTTGGCGCTTAGCGCCGACCCCTACCGATCTATCTTCGACCACTACTTCACCGAGTGGAAGGATCACGGCGCGTCGCTCGAGTTGCGCGAACAACTGATCGAACGAATCCGAGAAGTCACGGAGGGCCTCCCCGGTGAGCGCGCCTACACCTCGTTTGGCTGGCAGGAGCGCCAGGCCAAGATAATCGCCAA
>JBJHBB010000352.1:0-3519 GCA_050485265.1 Rhodothermales bacterium
CGGTGGTGGCGTCAACCCCCGTCACGCGCCGCCGATCGGCCCCGAGGTCTGCCAGCCACGCCCGTGCATCCTCGGGGCCTTGCACTGTTCCGTGCTCAGTCGCGGGACGGTGCGCTGGGCTGATCAGCGGACCAGGCGCGGCGTCGGTGGTTACTGGGCCCATCGTGCAGCGATGTTGCGGGTCATGTCGAGCACGGGTTCGATGTCGCCGTCGCGGAGCAGGTCGATCGGTTCGCGCCCGTCAAACTCTGGCTGGGGACTGCGGAGGAACGACGCGATTGTCCACGGGTCGGTTACTGCTGCGGTGAGGATCTCGACGACGTCGCCGAGACTGTCGAGTTGGGTACGCCCGTCGAACTGGAACACCGGGTAGCCGATGCGGCCGGAACGCATTTCGAGTCGCAGTAGTCGCGGGTCTTGCTCGACCGTATCGACGTCGGTGCCAAGGAGCCGGGCCGTGTCCTTCGGTGTGTAGGCGGGTCCGAGTTGTGCGGCCCACGCGGCGTCGTCTTCAGCGTGCTTGTCGGAAATTGACATGAACGTGCCCTTCACGCATGCATCGAATCTAGCGAGGCTGCACCGATCGGAAGCGGCGCGACTGCAGCTTGTCGATCCGCGAGCCAAGGCGCGGCTTCGAACTCGTGACGCAGGTTGCGTCTGCTGCAACTTGATTGTTGTCAACGGACATTCGGCTTGGGGTGGGACAGGAAGATGGTGTCAACTAGGCTCCCATGACCATGACTTCGAAGCCAGAGCCCTACAACCCACTCGCACGTGTCAATCTCGGTCGAAGTGTCGAGAACGCGTTGCTAGCTCAGCCGGTGGTTCCGTTGGCGGGTCTAGAACCTTTCATTGGGGCGGGCGTCTATGCGCTCTACTACTCCGGCGGGTTTTCGGCTTACACGCCCATCTCGGACTCGGCCTGTGTTGTTCCGATCTACGTCGGGAAGGCTGTGCCGCCCGGATCGCGTCGGGGCAAGCTTGGGTTGACAGTCAATCCGGGACGGGCGCTGTACAGCAGGTTGAACGATCACGAAAAGTCTGTCGCGGAAGCCGTGAATTTGGATGCCGCCGACTTTTGGTGCCGCTACTTGGTCGTCGAGGACATCTGGATTCCGCTTGGCGAGTCTCTACTAATTGCCCATTTCAAGCCCGTATGGAACCAGGCGCTGGGTGGGTTCGGCTTACACGACCCGGGAAGCGGCCGCCACGGAAGTCTGCGTTCTGATTGGGACGAACTACACCCCGGTAGATCCTGGTACAGCAAGATGACCTCGGCGACTACGCCGGAAGAACTCGAGGAGCGGGTTGCTGAGCACTTCGCGGCCCATCCGCCTCGTCGACCCGAAGAACTCCCCGCGCCAGGCGCGGATGATGAAATCTCGGACGAAGATACGACTTCAGCTTGACGACCAGTCTGCTGTCAGACCCCGTTCTCGGGCGAGTGTCCAAGCACGGCGAAGTGCTGCCTCCCGCGAAACAGCGGTGACCTCGCCGATGTAGCGATTCACGGTTCGTCCCCGACTTGTGTAACGCAAGTAACCATAAACGCGACGTCCCTTTGCTAGTCGTTTTAGCTCGACCGAGGCCGTTGACCACTTGTCGTCTCCGACCTTCACGAGACGGCTGTCCCTGCCGCCTGCGGCCTGGTCCTGTTCAGCTGACCGCTGATCCCGACTCATGCCCGGTCGTGGACGCCACGCCTCGTCAGGAGGAATTGAATCCTTGGGCAACCAATTCGGATGCTCACTCCTGGGCGAGCTCGGCTCTGCGCCGGTTGAGTTCATCGATCACCTCCTGAACCGCCGCATCGGGGTTGTCTAGGACGTCGGATGCCCAGAGACGCACGACGTGCCATCCGGCATCCGCCAACTGCACATTTACTTGACGGTCGCGCTCCATATTCCGTGTGATTTTCTGCACCCAGAATGCGGTATTGGTAGGAAACAAGTCTGCCAGGTTGGCTAGTCCCCGCCTCGTATGCTCATTGCCATGCCAGAGGTCCCCATCGACGAACACCGCGAACCGGTACTTGCGGATCGCTAGATCCGGTCGCCCCGGTACATCACGAACATGGAGGCGGTACCTCACCCCGCGGGCGTGGAGTCCCTGTCTCAACAGCAGCTCGGCGCGTGAGTCTTTGTTTCGCACACGTGCCATGATTCGGGAGGTAGTCGCGGAGTCTCGGGGCTTCGCCACGACTATGAAGCGAGGTGTGTGAGCTGTTGCCCTACCGCCTTCGCTACCGCGACCGCCACGGCATTGCCAATGTGTCGCATGGCATTGGACCGGGCGCCGACAAACTCGTAGTCATCAGGGAATGATTGAATACGGGCAGATTCTCGCACGGTCCAATAGCGCAGGTGGCCATCGCTGTAGCGTGTCATCGCTTCGCCGCCGCAGACGCCGTGAACACCTGCCTTGATGGTCTTTGCGGGGAAATCGAAATTGGAACCAGTGTGACCGGGGTATGACCTCGCTCCGGGGATGCCGACGTGATTTAGCCAGCCCTGAGACTCCTGACCGTCTACGGGTTCGGGGAGGCGTCCGTGGATGCCTTCGACGTCCAGGTGTCCTGAAACTGCATCGCGAACTGTCGTCCATCGGTCTTCACGTGGTTCGGCGATCTTTAGCTGACGTATCACATCCTCGGTGATGCGAGCTGGCTTGGGGGGCGGTGGGTCCACATCGTGTTCGGCCCAGTAGGTGTGGTCGACCCACTGCGAGTAGAGGAGTGAGGCTTCCGAGCGGGTCGGACAAATCGGACGGTCCGGAAGGGGTTCGTCCCGCAGGTCACGACGCACCGCGATGATGAAAACTCGGCGGCGCTGCTGCGGCACGCCATGATCCGCACTGTTGATGACTTGGCGCGTCACCCAGTATCGCGACTCTCGTGGTCCAGTCTTACGACTGTGTAGGCGCTGAAGATGGCTTTCCCAGGGTTCACCGGGGATCGGCGGCGACGTTGGCCATCGAAGCTGTTCCTCTACATACTCGAAATAGGGGAGAAAGCCCGGACGGAGCAGCCCCGGAACATTCTCAAAGATGACGAACTTCGGTGTTAGGTCACGGACGAAGTCAAGCGCCGCCGGGAACATGTTGCGTTCGTCGTTGGTTCCGGCGTGCAGTCCACCCAGGGAGAAGGGTTGGCAGGGTGGGCCTCCCGCGACAAGGTCGACGTCAGGGAGATCCTGAAATCGCGCAGACCTCCGAAAATCACGAACGTCGGCCTCGTGAACCTGCTCCTCGGTCCAGCCAGCGGCGAGCGCCCCTGTCGCCATCCAACGTTGCGCGTTGTGCCTCAGCGTCAAACAGGCTTTGGATTCCCATTCAACGAGCGCCGCATGTCGGAAGCCGGCTTGGTGAAGGCCAAGTGCCATTCCGCCGCCGCCAGCGAACAACTCGAGCGAAGTGGGGAGAGGACCCACCGACATCCAAGCCTCCTCGCCAACCCGTGGCTCGTTTGCATTACTATACCGCGGAGTTGACGAAGTCGGCCTCATTTCGCGGCGCGCTGGA
>JBJHBB010000353.1:0-3508 GCA_050485265.1 Rhodothermales bacterium
GCCGGTACGTCCAATCCGGTATTTATGCTGGACGAGGTTGATAAGCTTGGCACCGACTTCCGCGGCGACCCGTCGTCGGCGCTCCTCGAGGTGCTGGACCCGGAGCAGAACGACTCTTTCGCCGACCACTACCTGGAGCTGGAGTATGACCTCTCGCGCGTGATGTTCATCGCCACGGCGAACTACCTGGAGCGGATCCCGCCGCCGCTGCGCGACCGAATGGAGATGATCGAGATCACCGGCTACACGCCCGGTGAGAAGCTCGAGATCGCCAAGCAGTACCTGGTTCCGCGTCAGATCGAGCGCAATGGTCTCACCGAGGAACAGTTCTCGATCACTGACGAAGCCCTTGAGTTCGTCATCGAGGGCTACACCCGAGAGAGCGGTGTCCGCCAGCTCGAGCGAGAGATCGGATCAGTCGTGCGCGGCGTGGCCGTCGGCGTTGCAATGGGTGAAATTGAGCGCGCGGAAATCGATAAGGATGACATCGAGACGTACCTCAAGAAGCGGAAATACTTCTCCGACGTGGCCGAGCGAACGGAGGTGCCGGGAGTCGCGACGGGCCTTGCGTGGACGCCCGTGGGCGGAGACTTGCTCTTTATCGAGGCCAGCGTAAGTCGCGGCTCAGGACGGTTGGTGCTAACCGGTCAACTCGGCGACGTCATGAAGGAGAGTGCGCAGGCCGCCTTCTCCTACATCAAGGCCCACTCGGACAATCTGGGCATCCCGCTGGACGCGTTCCGCTACTGGGACGTCCACGTCCACATTCCGGCGGGCGCAATTCCAAAGGACGGACCGAGCGCAGGCACGGCGATGACCGCCGCACTGGCCAGCATCTACACTCGCAGGCGCGTCAAGGGCACGGTGGCCATGACCGGCGAGGTCACGCTTCGCGGTCTCGTTCTACCAGTAGGGGGAATCAAAGAAAAGGTGCTCGCCGCCAAGCGCGGCGGCATCGAAACGGTAGTCCTCCCCGAGAAGAACGAGAAGGACGTTGCCGAAATCAGCGATCGCGCGATCGAGGGGCTCAACATCCACTATGTGAGCAAGATCTCAGAGCTGTTCGACGCCGTCCTCGAAGAGGAACCGGCGGGCGACCCGGCCTCACGCTTCCAGCTGACCGACAAAGAAAAGCGTCTGCTCGCTGGAGCCCCAGAGAATGGCCACAAACAGCAGCCGTCCGCCGAGGGCGAGACCGTGATGGACTAGTCCGCCGCTGGGCATTACGGTCGGTCTTGGGTTCGACTAAGAGCGCCGCTTCTCGTCGGAGCGCTCACCGAGGATCTTGGCGTCCTCCATATTGGGGTCGAGCTCGCGCTTAAAGGCGCGCTCAGCCTCGACATACACGGTGGCGGCGCGCTCGACACCCTCATCGATGAGGCGCGCTGTCAACCGGATGGCGGTTCCGCCCAACAGTGCGGCACGACCAGCCAGGCCGGCCGCGGCGAATCGCCGGGACCATTGTTCGAGGTCCATTACTCCTCCTCTTGAGACTCTGGCGGTGCGTCTCGGTCGGCGAAGGTTTGAGCGGCTTCATCGGCGAGGTCTTCGAACATCCCCGAGAGTTCGCGTCCAGCGTGCTCGATGGCCTCGCCGAGGGTCCCGAACGCGGCTTCCAGGACGAAGGCCGCCTTATCTTTCGTCTCCAAATTCTCGAACGCCGCGCGGACTTCGGAGAAGGCGCTGCGGCCGGTGGTGCGGGCGTCAGTCATCGATTCTGCGACCCTTAGGTCGTGGCTAGTGGCGACAAGCTACGCACCATTACGACGGACCGTCCCGCCTCAGGTTTCAACCATGTCTGAGCCTTCTGACAGCCGCGCCGAGACCTATCTGGACGGGCTCGTGCTGCGCTCGACAGGCTCGTGGTACGAGGTACGCACCAACGACGGTTCGATCGTTCAGGCCCGCGTTCGAGGGAAGTTTCGACTCGAAGACCGCGACGTGACCAATCCCGTAGCGGTGGGCGACCGCGTGCGGATGCGCATCGACGCCGATGAGACCGGGCTGATCACTGAGCTTCACGATCGGACTAACAAGCTCAGCCGCCGGGCTGCCGGCCGACGTGCGGGCCGAGAGCACGTCATCGTTGCGAATGTGGATAGAGCCTGGTGCGTCCAGGCGAGCAAGCTGCCGGCCTTCAATCCGGGTTTCGTCGATCGGTACTTTGTCATGGCTGAAGCGTACGGGATACCGGCAGGGTTGATCATCAACAAGGTCGACCTAATCAAGAAGGAAGACCACGCCGAGGCCATGGCGTACTGGCATGGACTGTACGCCGGTCTCGGCTATCCTGTAATCCTCACAAGCACGGTCGACGGGACGGGGATCGAGGACTTGCGCAACGCCCTGACTGAGAAGGTTTCTGTTGTGGCCGGACCGAGTGGCGTGGGCAAGTCATCACTCCTCAACACGGTCGATCCCAGCCTGGCGCTCCGTACGGCGGCCGTTAGTGAGAAGACGCGTAAGGGCAAGCACACAACCACTTTCGCAGAGCTCCTCCCAGTCGACGGCGGCTACGTTGTCGATACACCGGGCATCCGCGAGTTCGGCCTCTGGGACATGCAGCCGGAGGAGTTGTCCGGCTACTTCGTCGAAATGCGCGAGTACCTGGGCGAATGCCGGTTCCAGCCCTGCACGCACGACCACGAACCCGGATGCGCGGTCAAGGACGCGGTCGAGAACGATGAGATAGCGCCGGAGCGCTACCTCTCCTATCTCAACATGCTCGAGTCCCTCCATTCGGATTCCGACGTCGGGCGATAGGCAAGGTCAGCTCTTTTTGCGCCGACCGCCTTTCTTCTTCCCACCCTTGGCCACCTTGGCAGCAATGAGCTCGATCGCCTGCTCCAGCGTTACGGCTTCAGGCTCGACGTCCTTGGGAAGGGTCGCGTTCGTCTTTTGGTGCTTCACGTATGGCCCGTAGCGACCGCTGAAAACTTCGATCGGGTCGCCCGTCTCCGGGTGATTCCCCAGACTTCGCAACGGCTCGTTCTTGCGCTTCTTTTGCGCCAGCAGTTCCAGACCGCGATCAAGGTCAACTTTCAGGACATCGTCCGACACCTGGAGCGACGCGAAAGTCGATCCATGCTGCACATACGGTCCATACCGGCCTATGGACGCCTTTACCGCGCCGCCGTCTGGGTGTTGGCCGAGCTCTCTGGGAAGGCTGAGCAGCCCCAGCGCCAGCTCATAGTCGACCTGATCGGGGGTGACGCCCTTCGGAAGCGACATGCGCTTGGGCTTGCCGGCCTGCTCATCGTCTCCGAGCTGGACATAGTGGCCGTAGGGTCCGCTTCGGAGCAGCATGGGCTGGTCGGCTTCCGGATGAATCCCCACGACCTCATCTGGCTCATTGCTGGCATCGACGAGGTCCCGCAGGACTTTTTCGTCGGCATCGCCGGGCGCGAGGTCATCGGGGAGGGAGGCCGTCTTGCGCTCGCCGTTGTCAGAGAGCTCGGCGTAGGGACCAAACTTCCCTACACGGACCACGAGCGGACCCCACTTCGGA
>JBJHBB010000354.1:0-3506 GCA_050485265.1 Rhodothermales bacterium
CCGTCACCAAGCAGGTCGACCGGCTCAAACATCCCCTCGCATTCGAACAACAACTCGGTCAGTTGCGCGAACGTCTCGAAGCACTCGAGGCGCAACTGCAAGACAGTCAGCAGGCCCAGTCAGACATCAATTCATCCCCACCATCATCCGAATAGAGGTTGCCATGCAACTCATCGCTCAAACCAGAAACACCTTCAAGCGCGCGGCCGACACGGTCGGCTCGGCTGCTACCACGATCGGCGGAGTCGTCCGTGGTGGCGCGTATGCCGGGCTCGGTCTCGTGGCCGTCGCCGAGGAGGAGATCACTCAGATGTACAAGAGCCTCGTGACCGAGGGCCGGCAGGTCGAGTCGGGCCGGGCGAAGTCCGTCGCGGCTAGCGCTGTCGACGACGCTCGGCGCGAGGTGCGCGAGGCGCGTGTCCAGGTTCAGCAAGCCGTAGTCGACGCCGAACGCGACGCGGCGCAGGTTGCGCTCGAACTGGAGCATCGTTCCGAGGCGCTCGAACAGCGCGTCAGCGCGATGGTCGTCGACGTTCTGAAGCGTCTGAACGTCCCCACCCGCCAGGACGTGGAAGCCCTCAAGCGGAGCGTGGATCGGCTCGACCGGAAGGCCGCCGAGCTCCGCGCGGCCTGAGGCCGGCGACCGACAACCACCGATCACCATCATCCCCTACTACCATGGCAAAGACCAAGAAGCAGCAGCAAGAGCTGCAAGAGACCGCACAGCAGATATTCCTGGCCGGCCTGGGCGCCCTTTCGCGCGCTGAGGAGGAGGGGAGCAAGTTCTTCCAGAAGCTGGTCCAGCGCGGCCAGGCATACGACGGCCCGGGCGCGGACCAGCTCGACGTGCTCAAGCACCAGGTCGAATCCGCCATGATGGGGCTGCGCGACAAGGCTGCAAAGGCTCAGTCGGAAGCAGAGTCCACGGCGCAGAAGGCGCGCAAGGGCGTGACCGAGCAGCTTTCGAAGGCCAAGCAGGGAGTCGGGTCGGTCGTGGAGACCGTCGAGGGACGAGTCGAGAGCGCGGTCACCGCGGCTCTTGGTAGCCTTGGCGTACCCACCCGTGCCGAGCTCGAGGATCTGCAGAAGAGCCTGAAGCAGCTTGCCCGCAACCTGGATGAGGCCAAGAAAGAGCGGAAGATCGCGAGCGCGTCGACGCCCGCCGTCGAGGCCGTGGCCACTGGTGGCGGCTGGTACGAGGTCCGCGTCCACGGCCTGGTGGTGGACAAGGTCAGGGGGGACGAGGCTGCTACCGCGCGCGTGGAGCAGCTGCGTGCTCAGGATTTCCCGAGCAGCGGCAGCGAGACCCCTGAGGTGACCATCGCAGCCACGGGCGGCGGCTGGTACGAGGTACTCGTCGATGGCGTGGCCGTCGACAAGGTGCAGGGTCGTCGTGCAGCCGAAGCCGCTGTCAAGCGGATTGAGCAGAACGGGTAAGGGATGAGGACCGCGGCGATACCGCGACGCTGAGAAGCTTCGCGGTGCCGCTGCGGTGACTAACTTCGCCCGCCCACGCTCTGAGCATGCTTCTGACCTCCACCACGAACGGCAACAGCGACTACGCTGGTTCAACGATCGGCCTCGCCCTGGCCGGCGGAGGACCGGAGGGAGCCATCTACGAAATCGGAGCACTCCGCGCTTTGGACGAGGCGATTGAAGGCCTGGATCTGACGCGCGTCCCGATCTACGTCGGTGTCTCTGCCGGCGCCTTCGTAGCGTCGTGCCTTGCCAACGGCATTGCGACCGACCAGCTGTGTCGATCAGTGGTGAGGGACGAACCGGGCGAGCATCCCTTCCGTCCAGAACTCTTCCTCAAGCCCGCATTCAAAGAGTGGATTAGGCGTGGGGCGGCCGTACCAGGGCGAGTGGTCGAGGCATGGGCCGACTTCATCTTCAAGCCCGATCACGAGGGCGGGTTATTGAGCGCGTTCACGGGCCGGATCGGCGGTGCCCTGCCGGTAGCACTCTTCGACAACAGCGGGATTCGCAGTTTTCTGGAGAAGGTGTTCGAACGCCCCGGTCGCACAGACGACTTTCGGCAGTTGTCTTCCTTACTGCGCGTCGTCGCTACCGACCTGAACAGCGGGGAGGCAGTCCGTTTCGGCGACCCGGAGCACGACGACGTCCCAATCTCGATGGCCGTTCAGGCATCGACGGCACTGCCAATCGTATACCCTCCAGTGACGATCGACGGAAGGGATTACGTCGACGGAGTGCTTCTCAAGACCGTGCACGCATCGGTGGCTCTCGAGGCCGGTGCCGACCTCGTCCTCTGTCTCAATCCGATCGTCCCCGTGGACACTGCCCGCGCCGTGGAGCAGGGATTCATGCGGCGCGGTAAGCTCGTGGATCGGGGCATGCCAGGCGTCCTGGCCCAGGCGTTTCGCACGCTGATCCACTCTCGGTTGACGACAGGTATCTCGGGCTACGCGGGTCGATACGGGGCCGCCGATGTGCTGCTGTTCGAGCCTCGCCGAGATGATTACCAGATGTTCTTCACCAACGTGTTCTCTTTCGCATCGCGCAAAATGGTGTGCGAGCATGCCTACCACGCCACGTTGGCGGACCTCCGTATAAGGCGAGAGGTGATCGCACCGATCCTCGAGCGACACGGGTTGCGACTGCGGGATGAGGTCCTGGATGATCCCGCCAGGAGGATGTGGCCCAACGTTGGGCTGGACCTCCTCGAAGAACCCCTGCAGCTTTCCGATGAGGACGTAGGTGCGCCTGTCTCTCGGTCGCTGCGAGACACGCTCATGCGTCTCGACGATGCAGTAGATCGGATCGCCACGGGCCGCTCCGCGGCCTAGCGGTTGCGCCCGTATTGTTCGTGGCTCGAGACCCAGTCGTGACTGGAGATCGCGCTTGCCAGTGAGACCTCACCAGCTAGGACGGCACCGGCGACGATTTCAGCGAACTTGTAGACCTTGTCGCGGCCGTAGCAGTCCAGGATCTCCAGACACTCGCGCTGCGTGGCCAGGCTGGTTCCTCCGCCGAATGTTGCCACTATCAGACTGGGGATCGTGATCGAGATGTAGAGGTCTTTGTCCGGTGTGAGCTCGCAGTAGACGATTCCGGCGCTGGACTCCGCCACATTGGCCACGTCCTGCCCCGTGGCTATGAAGATGGCCGTGATGGCGTTTGGCGAGTGCAGCCCATTGTTGTTGGCGCCCGACAGAAACGCGCCGATGCCGGCCACACCCCAGTGGTAGTAGAGGCTCTCGGGATCGACGCGCATCACCTGCTGAAGCACCTCCCGTTTGATGATGCACTCGGCGGTGACCCGCTTGCCGCGCGTGCGCATCATGTTGACCTGGCTGGCCTTTTTGTCGGTCGCGAAGTTGCTCTCCAGGTAGAAGCGCCGGATGGTGTCGTTGTTCTCCAGAATCCAGGAGCACGCGGCGAAGGTGGCGCGCCCGACCATGTTCTGTCCTGCGGCATCGCCGGTGAGGAAGTTGAATCGGCAGAAGGCGAACTTGCTGGCGAGGTACGTGTCGATGTACTGC
>JBJHBB010000355.1:0-3496 GCA_050485265.1 Rhodothermales bacterium
CCCTGTAGTCGATGCGGTGCATCGACTCACGACCGACCCGGGGCGGCTGACGCAGCGCTGGTACGCGAGCGTTCTCGATGCCGATTTTACGCCGGAACACTACGTGGAACTGCTCGGTGCCGTCGCGGCGCTGGTGAGCATCGACAGTTTCTGCGTCGCCGTGGGAGTGCCCCTGCACGAACTGCCGGAACCGGTGCCCGGCGAGGCGAGCGGTTATCGTCCGGAGACGGCAGTGATGGAGGACGCCTGGGTGCCGATGATTCCGGCTGACGGAAATGTTGGGGCAGAGGCGGATCTCTGGGAACGCGGCAAAACCGGCAACGTGGTGCGTGCGTTGAGCCTGGTGCCAGACGAGGTGCGCACCTTAATCGATCTGTCGGACGTTCACTACCTTCCGATGAAGGAGGTCCCGAACCCTTCCGCGCAGCTCGATCATCTGGATCGCCAGCAGATGGAGCTGATCGCGGGCCGCATTTCCGCGCTCAACCAGTGTTACTACTGAACCTCTGCGCACTCGCTACTGCTCCGTGCGAGCAGTGAGGTGGCACAGAGGGAGGTGAACCTCCACGCTGTGAACGTTGGCCACGACGCCGATGGCGTCGAGCATGGCGATGTTCTTCTCGCATTCACGGAAGCGGTCTTCGGTGAGGACGAGCAGGAGCTCGCAGCAGCGAGGCACGCGGTTCGGGAGGTGCTGGGTGACGCGGGCCTGGTGGATGCCGCGGCGGTGGCGTCGAACTTTCAGCGCATGGTGCGAATTGCGGATGGGTCCGGCATCACGCTCGGCAACATGGCTGGGTTCAGTGCTGAAGTGAGGGCGGAGCTCGACCTCGAACGCTTCGTGCGCGATAAGTCGAACCTGCACTGAACGCTGTCTAGAGCACGGCGGGGCTCCATCCAAGGCCCGAGGTCGAGCGGGCTGGTCGTGGGCGGAGGCGTGCCATCGACGGCTTGATCCCGATCGCTATGAGCCGTGTCATTGCAGTCGCTGCATCCTCGCTGGGTCCGTAGGCCTCCACGATGGCGCGCTGCAGCTCGTCCGGTCGCGCCATGACGAGTTCCACGATCCGGTTCAGGGTGAACGCGAGGATCTGTTCGAGTTCCACGTCGATGGGGACGGCGCAGGCGATCACGAGCACGGGACCGTCGAAGCACAACGGCAGCACGTCGTGTGTCTGGGCCCAGGACGCCTCGATGGTTGCGACCGCCTTCGGATCGCGACGGAAGTGCTTCACGTCGACGAAGGGGGCAGACAGGCTGGCGGCTCGGGCGAGATCCAGCGCGCCCCGGTCGATTGTGCTCCGCCGTAGCAGAGCCACCTCCAGCGTTTCACCCGGCCGCACCATGGGCTTGGCCCGCTCCACGTCCATGGGACCGATGGGGCCCAGGCCGGGGTCAGACTAACCCAACGATTTGATCTCTCGGCCTTCTGAACCTTAGAAAGCCCATTTCGATCGCTTAGAGTTACAATTCCCGGGGAGAATTTGTCTCTAAGCAGATCGAGGGGAACGCTGCTCCAGTCCGCTCGTGATCGGCTCGAGCTGTTTTGACCTGCGTTTTTGGGCCAAAAGACGCTGTTTCGAGCCTCCAAATCACTTGGTTCAAGGGGCTAAAGCTTGTCCTTCAGGGGGTGAGGGTGGTCTGACCCCGGTGATGCCGACCTCTCGTTCCCAGTTACTCACGTTTCCTGCGAGATCGATGTGGGCCGGCCGGTCGACACAGCGGGAGGGATGTTCTGATTGACGCGAAACAGATTGCCCGGATCGTACTTGCGCTTGACCTCCCTGAGCCGCTCGAAGTTGGCGCCGTAGGCAATCCGTAGCTGGTCCTCGCTCTCCAACGCAGCGTAGTTCGCGTATTGCCCGTCACCGGCATACGGCCTGAGCCTCGACCAGGCAGCACGCGTCCAGTCAATGTGAACGTCGTCCTCAGCCGGATCGCACCATGCAGCATCGATGTTGATACCCCATGGTGCCCGTGGCCCGAACCCGGTTGCGCTCTCCGGGACTCTCGACATGGCGGCGCCGCTCTGCCAGATGGCAACGCCGGTGCGCGGTGAGGAACGGGTGCGGGCCAGGTCTATGATGGTGTCGATGGCCTCACGGCCAAGCGCGCCCACGGAGTTGGACTTCCAGTAGTACCGCAATCCTGCGGGCAATGCCCCATCGAACGCGCGCTGGAGGTCACACCAGGAGATCGTGCCGCTGATGTCCCCAACGGTTGCGCCAAGCGCGCGCAACGGTGCGAGCGCCGACTCTCCGCGCTGCGGCGTGTCGATGTACGCCGTCGGCAGAGCGACGACCTCACGGCCCCAAAGATCCTCCGGGAAGGCGTCCCCTTCAGGGATGGTAATGAACATGCAGTAGCTCGCATGGTTCTCGTCGTCTGCATTCGCTACGCAGAAGTCGCGCCATCGGGGCACCACTTCGGCTGCACTTTCCATGGGATACATGGGAGCCGCGAAAAACAGCTCCGGGCCCACCGGATGCAGCCGAAGGCGGAAACAGGTCACGACGCCGAAGTTGCCGCCGCCACCGCGCAGAGCCCACAGCAGATCCGCGTTCTCATCCTCGCTTGCATGCAGAACTCTCCCGTCGGCAGTCACGACGTTCGCGGAGACGAGATTATCCGACGCCAGACCATACTTGCCGCGAAGCCAGCCTATGCCGCCGCCTAACGTGAGCCCGGCGATACCCGTCTCGGAAACCAGACCCGACACCGCGGCCAGACCGAAGGCCTGAGTTTCACGGTCCATGTCGCCGATGGTCGCGCCTGGATCCACCTCGGCGATGCGCGCCTCCGGGTCGACCCGCACCGTGCGCAGACGCGATAGATCGAGCATGATGCCTCTGTCGCACAAAGCCGTTCCTGCGACGTTGTGTCCCCCGCCCCGGATGGAGAGGAGAACGTCGTGCTCCCGCGCGAAATTGACCGTGTGTACAACGTCGTCCACACCCGCGCATTGGGCGATGAGGGCGGGACGCTTGTCGACGCACCCATTCCAGATGGTCCGGGCTTCCTCGTATCCGGGTTCCCCGGGGGTGAGCGACGAGCCGCGTAACGCGCGTCGATACTGATCCACGGCAGCCCGATCGAGCGCGTGGGACTCCCCACGGGTCGAGACCACTCTCAATACGTTCATGCTCATTCTCCCGCGTCCTTGGGAAGCACGTTAACTCCGGTTCGATTGACTGCGAAGAGCCAGGATCGGCAATATCGAGGCAAAACCGCCATCAAATGCCAATGTCTGCATCCCCGATCCGCGTAAGCATTCTGGCGACCCCCGAGACGAGCGCGGTCACGCTGCTGGGGTTGAGCTATGTGCTGGGCTCGGGGGGCATACAGTGGGAGCAATGCACTGGGATGACGCCGCGCCCGCAGTGCCGGGTGCGCCTAGTCGCCGCGCAGGCCGAGCCCTTGCGGCTTCGCGGTGCGATGGTGATACCCGATTGCACTATCGCGGAGGCTCAGGACGCTGGAAGCGACGTCGTTGTAG
>JBJHBB010000356.1:0-3490 GCA_050485265.1 Rhodothermales bacterium
GGTCGAGATCTCCGCCTGCGCCATCACTTGCCGCAGCGCCTCGACCATCTGCGACGTAGCGAACTTGAAGACCTCGCGGCCATTCATCCGGAGATAGTTCTGGCCGTTGTCGATCCGCTCTGCGGTGGGTGGAAGGCGTGATCCGCCAGACCACTGGATCAGATGCTCCGCTCCAGAACCGTCGGAGCCGAGCACGAACGACTGGACGCCGGCGCCTGCCTCGTCGGTAGCCTGGACGACCACTGCGCCCGCTCCATCGCCGAAAAGCACACAGGTAGTGCGATCGTTCCAGTCGAGATTGCGCGAAATGATCTCCGCACCGACGACCAGGACGTTTCGTGCTGCTCCTGCTGCGATGAACTGGTGAGCGGTGACGAGCGCGTAGACGAACCCGGTGCAGCCCACCATTAGCGTCATGGCCCCCGCGCGATTGGCGCCGAGCATCTCCTGGATCTGGCTCGACACCGGTGGGGTGATGTAGTCGGGGCTCGAAGTCGCCACGAGGATCAGGTCGATGTCCGCCGCATCCAGACCGGCTCGGTCGAGTGCCATTTCCGACGCTCGGACGCTCATGGTCGACGTGTGGTCGTGCTCCTCCGCGATGTGGCGTTCGCGGATACCGGATCGGGACTGGATCCATTCGTCTGTCGTGTCGACCATTTTGGCGAGGTCGTCATTAGTGAGGACCTTCTCGGGGGCGTAATGACCCCACCCCGTTATCGTTGATGATCGCAGACCGGACATGTGCAGATTGCTGGTGGGAGGGCAATTTACTTGGAGTCCTTCTCGGTCTGGTTAACGCTGTCAAGCAGGCCGAGGTGGCCCAATAGCGCATCTCTAGAACCCACTCTTCAGTTCCTGGTTGACTCCACAATCAATGATCCGACGAGGACTACGCGTGTTTGGCATATTCAGGGGGATCTTCGGGAGAGGCACTCGGTCGCGTGTCAGCATGCCGTCTGCCAGGGCGCGCGTCCGAGCAGGCGCGGCGTTGCTGGACGCAGAGGAGCCGGGCTGGCGGGAGCAAATCAGCTCGTCGACTCTCGAACTGGCCGATGGCTCGCGCTGCATCCTCGGTCAACTTCACGGAGAGTTTCGACGAGGCTTGTTCCGCGCGAGAATCTGGGATGGTTCGAGTGCGCACACGGGGAAGCTGCTGGGATCAGCCTCTCCCGAAGACCTCGGCTTCTTCGCCATCACCAGCGAGGGAGAGCGCATGGCGGATCTCGACTACGCCTTCCTCACGCGAGCCTGGCGCGAGGAGCTAGGCTGGTCGCCACAGGGGCCGACTGAGGACGAGCATCGTTCGGCCCCCCGACGCAGCTCCGCCGTGGTCGACGAGTCCGGCTAATGGATGTGGTCGCTGCGGCCGATCCTTCGTAATCTGCCGCACTCGCCAATCTCCACGTCGTGGTCGATCCCACAGAGAAGTCCGTCGCGCCTCGCTCGCTTCCCCCGATCCCCCCTCCGGCGGAGCGCCCGCAGCTCCTTGACCCGTGGCCCTGGGCGCAGCCGATTCGACTCGGCGGTTGGGCCGAGCGCGAACGATTCGACCCGCTCCTGCTGGCGCTGATCGCGCTCGTGGCGACCTTCGTCGCTTTTCAAGGCGTCGCGACCGTTGCCACGGCGGTGTTTCTGTTCGAGGAACTCTCGACGCATGGGGTGGAAAACCTCCCCGCGATCCTGGCGGCCAACCCGAACGTCGTCTTCGGAGCGAATGCCGTGGGGCAGTTTGTCGGGCTGCTGATGTTGACCATCCTCTTTGCCCGGTTGCACACGGTCGACATCTTCGGATACATGCGGGTCCGCAGGACGGACCCGATGTTCTATCTCCTCGCAGGTTGCGGTCTGCTGGCGCTGATGCCCTTCGTCTCGTTCGTTGGAGAGCTGATGCAGCACGTGCCGCTGCCTGAGTTCATGCGTTCGTGGGATCAGCAGCAGCAGGAGTTGCTGGCAATGATCCTTGGTGCGGAGGTCGACCTGTTCCTTGCTTTGCTCTTCGTGGCGGTCACCCCGGCGATATGCGAGGAGGTCGTGTTTCGCGGTTATCTGCAGCGGAACGTGGAGCGGCGGCTTGGCGCGATCTGGGCCATCGTGGTGATCGGCCTGGCCTTCGGGCTTTTCCATCTCCGCTTTGCCGAGTTCGTGCCTCTGTCGATCCTGGGGATCTACCTCGCCTACATCGTCTGGGTGAGTGGAAGCGTGTGGACTGGCGTGCTCGTCCACCTGATGAACAATGGCATCGCGGTGGTCGTTAGCAACTGGGCGCAGACGCGACCCGAACCCATCGCTATCGAGGAGATCGCCGTGCCGGTCCATCTCGCGGCGCTGGGCTTACTCCTTGGCCTTGGCCTCATGTACGCCATGTTGCTCAGGCGGAGACGCATCCTCGCGCCGACTGAATCCGGCCCTTCACCCACTCGACTCTAGCCATGTCCGCCGATTCACCTCGCTACCAAAACTGGATCTCTGTGTATGAGGCTAACACGGACTACGAGGCCGACCTCGTCCGTGATCGCCTCGACGACGCCGGCATCGCTGCCGTCGTGCTCACGCAGCGTGACCACGCCTTCAACCTGAACGTTGGGGATATGGCGGCGGTGCATGTGATGGTGCAGCCCGCTCAGGAGGCCGCCGCGCGAGAAGTGCTTGCCGAGGCGCCCTTCACCGATCAGGAGCTGGAAGAGGCCGCCATGAACGCGGACCCGCGCGCGCCGGACGCTCACGACGCAGAGCGAGAGGCACTGCTCGACTCCGGTCCGGACACGCTCCGGTTCTCGCGGGACTTCGAAGACGACGAAGAAGAAGCCTAGCCCCACGTGAGCGATCTCGGGCGGCGCGTCGGAACGGCGCTCGTTCTCATCCCGGTCGCTGTGGGCGCCGTCTTGATGGGCGGCTGGGTGTTCGCGGGATTTCTGGCCCTGGCCGCTGCGCTCGCGCAGTGGGAGTTCTACGGCCTGGCGGCGGCTCGAGGGCACTCGCCATTGCGCGTTCCGGCGGTCGCTGCGGGTGTGGCCGCAGTGCTTGCTTTCGTCTGGCCTCCTGCACTGGCTGTCGTTGTACTCCTGCTGCTCGTCGTCGTGCTGGCCGAATTGTTCCGTGAGACAGAAGACCCTCTCGCGTCGGCTGCAATCGGAGTTGCGGGCGTCTTCTATCCTGCCGCGTTGCTCGGGTGGTACGTGCATCTGCGCGTCGGGGCCGCTGCTGTGCCTGAGATCGGTACGCCGGGCGCGATCTGGCTCACCATCTCGATCCTCGTAGCCATCTGGAGCGCCGACACCTTCGCCGCGCCCGCCGCGCCTGAGGCCCCGCCCGGCGGGTGAGTCGTGGGGATACCCCCCGGATACCCGCGCGGAAGTCGCTGCGCTGCATCCGCGGGCTTTGGGGACTCTGGACGCTGGACGCTGGACTCCGAACTCCGGACTCCGGCGGGTGGCACGGTTTGACCGCGCAGCGGCAAGCCGTGTGGTGAACCGTGGACCGCTCGGCT
>JBJHBB010000357.1:0-3489 GCA_050485265.1 Rhodothermales bacterium
GCTCCCCGCCGGCGAGTCCTTCATCCCGAACGACCTTCGGCTCGACCCCGATTCCGATCAGCTCCTCATCATCACCGGGCCGAACATGGCCGGCAAGAGCGTCGTGCTCCGTCAGACGGGCCTGATCGTGCTGCTGGCCCAGGTGGGTTCCTTCGTCCCGGCGAAACGCGCCGTTGTCGGTGTGGTCGATAAGATCTTTACCCGCGTCGGCGCCTCGGACAATCTTGCCGCCGGCGAGAGCACGTTCCTGGTCGAGATGAACGAGGCGGCCAACATTCTCAACAATGCAACCCCGCGATCGCTCATCCTGCTCGACGAGGTTGGGCGGGGGACGAGCACCTTCGACGGCCTCTCGATCGCGTGGGCAATCGTGGAGTACCTCCACGAAACCGAGGAGGTAGCCGCCCGGACGCTCTTCGCCACGCACTACCACGAGCTGAACGCGCTGGCCGATCGACTGGAGCGGGTCCGGAACGCTCGGATACAGGTCCAGGAGCACGACGGCCGCGTGATCTTCCTCCGGAAGCTCGTCCCAGGCGGCGCAGACCACTCGTACGGCATCGAGGTGGCGAAGATGGCGGGTCTGCCCCAACGGGTAATCGCTCGTGCAAAGGAGGTGCTCCATCACCTGGAAGAACACGACGTCGCCGAGGAGATCGGGGTCGACGGACACCTGCCGGCCGCTCGCAGCGTCACCCCGGACGCGGTCGCACCGCCGGCGGCGATCGAAGACGTTCCGCACGACCCGGTCATCCCCCGCGTCCTCGACGCGCTCTCGCACATCGATCCCGAGCGGCTGACACCTGTTGAGGCGCTTCTGAAGCTCGCCGAGCTAAAAAGACTGGCCCGATGACCCCCTAACCCGATCGCATGCCGGATTTCCTGTTTGAATCGTGGACCACGCTCGGTGAGATTGCCCTGACTGCACTCCTCATCTATGCAGCCTTGGTGATCTTGCTCAGGGTATCGGGAAAACGGACCCTGGCGAAGTTCAATGCCTTCGACTTCGTGGTCACCGTCGCGATCGGTTCGATGATCGCTACGACCGTCCTCGACGATGGCACGAGCGTGGCGGCAGGTGTCATCGGGATTGCTACGCTCATCGTGGTGCAGATGCTGGTGAGTTATGGTGCGACACGGTCTCAAACCGTTCAGCGCGTCGTTAAATCGCAGCCGCGACTCCTCTTTCACCGAGGCACCTTCTTGCGAGACGCGCTTGTAGCCGAGCGGGTCACAACCGAGGAGTTGCGCCTGGCTGCTCGCGACGCCGGCTACGCACGCCTCAACGATGTCCTGGCCATTGTGCTCGAGACCGCCGGAACGATCAGCGTGATATCGACTCAGAACGACGCGGAGCCGCTGGATGCGTTTGCCGACGTCAATACTCAGGGTGCGGACATCAGCGTCCCAGAGACGCTGCCGCCGTCGGCGCGGTGGGACGAGAGTCGCCGAGACGCCGCATCATCCTGACTTAGTGTCGTCTGTCTTTCCAGTCGATCCGCGGCTGCAGCAACAGTATGTAGGGCAGCGTGATCGCGTAGCCGAACAGATAGGCCTGCCACGCAGGAAAGGCTCGGAGCGCACGCCGCGCATCTTCGTCAGTCGCCGAGAGGACCAGCGCGAGATCTGCACTCACTTTGATGCCGAGTACGAGAAGTGCTGGTCCCGGGATGACAACAAGACCTACCAGCGGCAGCAGATGAGCGAGATGCGCTAGTACGTAGCCCGACCAGACTCCTGGCGTGGTCCTCAACCCACCCCGCGCCCACCGCCGTCGCTGCATGTACATCTCGGACAGGCGGTCGAGAGGCAACGTCAGGACGCGCGACGCAGCGCCGATCAGATAGCGCGCCTCCCAATTGCTGTGGGACACGATCGCCTTGAAGAGTTCGAAGTCTTCAGTAACCGAAAAGCGCAGCGCAGGGTATCCGCCGACGGCTTCGTAGGCGGCGCGCTTGAAGGCCATGTTGTTGCCCATCGCCGTTACCGGCCTACCCATCGAAAGGAGGAAGCCGGCCGAGGTCAGCAGATAGGCCCAGTCGAGGGCCTGCACGGCATCGAGATGACGGGTCTCGACTCTGGCCGAGAGGTCCACGTCGGTGCGGGCCCACACAACGCCGATATCGGGCTGGTCGAGCGCCGCAGCGACGGTCCGCACCCATTCGGTCGGCGGCGCGCAGTCCGCGTCAGTCATCAGCAGCAGCGACTCACTTGATCGTTCGATGGCACTGTGGATGGCCAGCGCCTTGCCTTGCAGGTGGTCGACGGCGTCGGGCACCTGGATGGCCACGACCGCCGGTCCATTCACATCGGCGGCAAACTGCGCGATCACGTCCGCGGTGCGATCGGTCGAGTGATCGTCGGCCACATAGATGGTATATCGATCGTGCGGATAGTCCTGTCGGGTGAGCGCGTCCAGACATCGACCGAGGGAGTCCTCCTCGTTTCGAGCCGCGATAACTACCGCGACCATTGGGAGGTCATCGCCGCGAAAAGTAGGTGACTCATCGTGGCCGGCCCGAAAGCGCCACAGCGCGACGACTGCGATTCCGACCGTGTAGAGCAGCGTCGGGAGGAGTAGCCACAAAACCATCATGGCAGCGGCACGCAGGGGAGGCCGCGCTCCGCCAGCCCGTATACGATATCAGGGAGAGCGTTCAATGCGGTTCGACCGGCTTGTCCTCCTTCATGAAGCACGACGATGCTTCCTGGCCGAGCCTTTCGCACCACGAATCTGGCAACCTCCGAAGCTGATCTGGTGTGCAGAAAGTCGCCCGGCATGACATTCCAGAGCACGATAGTCTGACCCCTGGCCCGTGCCCAGAAGAGCATGTGAGGGGTGATCCGGCCGTAGGGTGGGCGCATTCGTGTGACGCGCGCACCTATCACGTCCTCGACTACTTCCGTCGCGCGCTGGAAGTCATCGCTTACGCGCGCGGGTCGGGTCTTCCAGGCGTCGAGATGGTCGTATCCGTGGTGGCCGATGGTGTGGCCCTCTCTATGTACACGTCGGGCGAGCTCAGGGCGCTGCTCTGCAAACAGTCCGGTGAGGAAGAACGTCGCCGAAACGTCGCGGCTAGCCAGCGCGTCTAGAAGCCGGGGTGTGGTCTCGGGATCGGGTCCATCATCGAAGGTCAGGTGCACGCCGGCGGATTTGGGCACGCGTGTCACGCATCCCACGGCCGCGCCCGACCGTCCGGCCAGCGACCAAATGCCCGGCAGGAACCCGTCGTTCATTGCATCACCGAGCGATCTGCCGGCCCTTCCACGTGTAGCCTCCCATCGCTCCTGCAGCACCCATCACCACGATGTAGAGAGCGTGGACCGGTTGCATCGGAAGGAAGAGTGCAAGCAGCCGGGTCCGGTCGAAGTGACGGGCCGCCGGGATCAACACCTGAGCCTCAGGGATGATTTTCAGTAACCAGGCTGCGACGACCGCCGGCCACAGCGCCGGGACGACCAGCAGGGCCGCGCTGCTCATCACCAGTG
>JBJHBB010000358.1:0-450 GCA_050485265.1 Rhodothermales bacterium
CCGCTGCCGATGCTTGGCCTGCAACCTGGAGCGTTCATGACCTTCGTGATCACAGAAGCCTGTATCGATGTGAAGGACCTGTCGTGCATCGAGGTGTGTCCGGTCGATTGTATTCATACCGATGACACGGACCGCATGTGCTACATCGATCCCGACGAATGCATCGACTGCACGGTATGCGTCGAGGCCTGTCCGGTCGCGGCGATCTACCCCGACAAGGAGACGCCCAGCGACATGCAGGCCTACATCGTCATCAACCAGCGCTGGTTCGAGGACAAGGACGCCGCCCGCGCGATGGTCCAGGAGGTGCGGGAGCCGTCCTGACCCGTCTTCCTCTCTTCAAGCCGGGATCAGCCCGCTTCGCGGATCAGGTCAGTCTTTCCGTCCCACTCTTCGTGGTCGCGCTTCCACCTGGCAAACAGCTCGCGTATCACGGGGGCGTCCCCATGC
>JBJHBB010000358.1:460-3473 GCA_050485265.1 Rhodothermales bacterium
ATGCAGTTCGACGAAGCAGCCCATATCCCGGCGACAGTCCATGTACGCAACGTAGTCCCCGCCCCATAGGGTGCAGGCCGTCTCGTAACCTGCCGCCTCGAAACGGGCGATTTCTCCCCGCAGGTCGTTGACGAGCAGGCCAATGTGGTGAAATCCCTCTTCGCCTTGCGCATACATGTCCCGATAGATCGAAGGTGTGTCGTCGTGCTGGGCAATGAACTGGATGTGGGCGGGTCCGGCCTGACCGAAGGCGTAGCTGACGTCCGCCTCGATAGCCTCGCCGCGATACCGGAAGTCCTCAGCGATGTGGTGGCGCACTACATGGAAAGGTCCTGCGCCGACCATCTCGTGCCACCGCCGGCATGCGTCGTCGATGTCGTTGACGAACCACGCGTACTGCCAGATGGGATGACGAATCAGGCTCATCTCGACTCTCCTCTCGCCCCTCACGGGCTGGGTGAAACATCCGTTGCACTGTAACCCGGATTGCCCGAATCTACATGCACGAATGCATGTGAATCGGGGAGGGCGAGGATGTCCGTAGAGAACGCGGAGCGCCTGCTGCGCTTGATGGCCAGGGATGCGAAGTTGCGCAGAAAGATCGACGAAGCGGGCCAGACGGGTTTCGAGGCGGTTGCGGCCCAGGCCGGGGCATCGTGTACGTCCTACGATGTGGTTCGCGCCATCGTCCGTTCGCAGCAGGACGAGCGGGCAGGATCCTGAGCGTCAGGTCGAATGGATGTCGACCCGCAACCGCGTAATGCGCGAACTCTGAATGCGCCAGCCGGAGGCTGTGCGGACGTAACTCTCCCGGTAGTGGCCCCAGCCTCGAAAGGAGAAGGTTCCGTTGCGGACCACGTCTTCCATGGGCCAGATGCCACGCGCCGTGGTGTCGGAGGTCAGCTCGATCTCCGGTACGTGGCCGTGGTGGACACTTACCGCCGTTTCCAGAGCACCAGTGATATAGGCCACGATCGCCTCGCGACCGCTTACCGGTGGATGTTCCTCATACTGTGGTGGCGTGCCCTCGATCGGATCGCGCAAGGCCTCGCGAAAGTCGAACGTGGCGTCGTCTGCGAAGACCGTGTGCAGCTCGTCGAAGGCCTTGGTGTCCATCGCCCGGAAGTAGCGTGCCTTGAGCTGCTTGATCTCCTCGATGGCGAGCAGCCGCTCGATCTCGGTCATGGGCCAGTCTCCCCGGTGGTTTGAGGTGCATCAGCAATGGGCGGCCGCGCATGAGCCGGCAGATGGTTGCAGACGGCGCGCGCCGGGTTGGCGAAAACCATGCCTTCGCGAGGACCGAAACAGGGCGCCGTCGATAGAGCAGCCTCTGCGCCTGCGCTCAGTGCGATTTACCGCCAAGCGAGCCTACGCTAGTATCCGGCGAAAGTCATGCGTGAAGGGGCGACGATGGCTACGGCCGAAGAGAAGATGCGTGCATTCCTGCGCAGGCAGATCGACCCGCGCGAGTTCGACGCGCCAGCCTTCCAGCAGGACCCATTCCCGCTCTACAAGCGTCTGCGGGACGACCATCCCGTCTATCACGACCGTTTCCATAATCGCTGGGTGATCTCGCGCTACTGGGATGTCGACTCCGTGTTCCAGAGCAGCGAGGCGTACACGCGCGGTGTCTACGACGAGAACGGACCATACAAGTTCGGTTCGAAACACGTATTCGGACCGAACATCCTCGAGTACGGGGCGGGCGACAGGCATCGCTGGATGCGCAACGTGGTCGCCGGCCAGTTCGTCGGCCAGAAACTGCAGGATTTTTTGCCGGTGATCGACATGATCGCCCGGGAACTGATCGACAAGCTGGGCCAGGAGCGGAACGAATTCGAACTCGTAGCCGAGTTCTCCACGCAGTTCCCCATTCGCGTCATCTCCAACATGCTCGGACTCCCTCGATCGGACGAGGATCGTTTCGTCGGCTGGTATCAGGCACTGATTGCCGGACTGGGTTTTGGCGGCGAACACCTCGCGCGGGGCGTTGCTGCCCGCAACGAAATGTGGGAGTACCTCGAGCCGCTGATCGAGGCGCGCACGCGTGAACCCGGAGAGGACCTGCTGTCGCGGATCATCCATGCCGAACTCGATGGCAAACGCATGGACATGGACGAGATCAAGGGCTTCGTAGCCTTGCTGCTGGCTGCCGGAGGCGATACCACGGACAAGGCGATCGCGAACATGTGGTACCACATGCTCTACACGCGGCCGGACCAGTTCCCCGCAGTGCTGGAAAAGCCGGAGCTGTGGTCGAACGTCTTCACGGAAATGATGCGTTTTGACCCGGTCGTACACATGCAGATGCGGCGCACGACCAAGGAAATCGAAATGCACGGGGAGGTGATCCCCAGGGGTGCCATGGTTCTCATCTATCTGGGGGCCGGCAATCGCGACGAGCGCGTATTCGAGGACCCGGACACCTTCGACGTTTTCCGCGATGATCTGCACATGGGGCGCGAGAATCGTTCCGGTCGCTACAAGGACGGCAAGCCGGGTCACCTCGGCTTCGGTATCGGTCAGCACTTCTGCATGGGCTACGCCATGGCCCGCCAGGAAGCCGTGATCGCGTGCACCCATTTATCCAATGCGCTGGTCAATCCGCAGCCGAAATTCGCGGACCATCCCGGAATTTCTTCCCCGTCCATCGATTCCGGTGGATTCCGTTCGCCACAGGAGCTCTGGATCACCTTCGAAGCGAAGAGGGCGCTCACATGAAGCGGGCGGTGCGGCTGGATCTGGATCGCTGCATCAAGGCCGGTGAGTGCTACTACAACCATCCACGCCACTTCGCGATGGACGATGACGGCTCGCCGCGGGTGCTGGTCCGCTTCGTCGACCACGATGCAGATCTGAAGGAGGTTGAGGAGGCCATCGAGGTGTGTCCTGCGCAGGCCATTTCACTCGATGACTAACGGCACGAGGGCCCCCTGGTGAGCGAACTGATCCTCCACCACTACGAAGCCTCACCCTTTGCCGAAAAGGCGCGACGCATCATGGGGCTGAAAGG
>JBJHBB010000359.1:0-2317 GCA_050485265.1 Rhodothermales bacterium
CACCCGAAGGTCCTCGTCGTCGATGACGTGGGTGTCCTCGATGCGCTGCCACACCTCGTAGAGGGTCTGGTCGTCGGTGGCGAGGTACAGCCTCTCCACCGACGGACATCGGCGCGGCCTAGAAAGTCCAGCTTTCGCCCAACCGAAGTTCGGACAGCCTCGACGGTCCCACTACTACGCTTTGCTACCTGCAGTATGGGGGAGAATCGCCGATGCTAGATCCTGACGTATTGACCGGCATCAGGGATCGCATCGCCACACGCGTCCTTGCGGATCGGGCGGTGCTCGACCAGCTCCGTGAGCAGGTTCGCCAGCTGCGCAACGAAACCCGCAGGATCCAGCCGCGCTCGGCAACATCCATCTCGCTCGTCGCTGCGGACGGTGGAAATAACCGCATCGAGTTCGATCCGTTCCTCCTGCAGCTCGTTCGCGTCGTAGATTCCAGCGAGAACGAGTACTGCCTCGAGGTAGTGAGCCCTACCACCGATGTTTACGACTTGAGCCACCGACAGTTCGAAGACGGTCAACCCGCAACGGCACTCGGGCACCTCATGGAGTACCTCGGGGTCGAGACGATCCCCGACCTGTGTCACATGATCCGTCCGCGGCAGGATCGCTCTCTGCCTCCGGGATGGGTGCACACCTATCGCGACCTGGTGGAATGGGCGGTCCTCTTCCACATCGTGCGGAGCAAGGACTTCGCCACGGACACGATCATCGTGGTCGACAACCTCCTGCGTAGCAAGATCTTCGCGAATGATCTTTTCGCGAAGATGATGGAGGGCATGGCCGAAGGAATTCAGCGCGCCCACGCACAGAGCAAGCGCCGGATCTGGTTGGTCGGTGTCGCCAAGCACAGCTCCGTGCTCGATCGGTACCGGCTGTCGATGGCGCTCGAGGGCGTGCTGCACACCGACTATCCCGCGTACGTCGAGGTACCGCGTGGCCTCGAGGAACAGACCTACAGGTGGGCAGAATGGGCGCGCGGGTACGACGAGGCGACGGCAGGAGAGGAGCCGAACAAGTTCGTGGCCGGCAGGCTCCACTTCGCCAAGTTCGGCTCCAGTCCTCGCGATCCAGTCTGGCCCATCGACGTCTTCCTCCCCCAGGTCGAGGACCAAGCCACGATCTTCGGTTGCCTGCTCGCCGACGCACGGGACGGGTTCCCGGTCGCCCACTATCCCCGATGCCTCCAGAAGGCCCACAACCACGCAGCGCTCGTCGAGTTCGACTTCGACATCCTCCAGGAGGAGGTCTTCCGCGCCTTGCGTGGCGTGCTGGACGTCGAAGCTCCGATCCTCGACGCATTCCGGCTCCAAGAGACTGACCCTGCCCAGCGTCGCTACCGCTGAGGAGCCAACGTGTCGAGCCTCGAGCTGTTCCCCAGATCCGAAGTCGTCGGCGTCTTTCGCGGGTTCCGCGAAGGCGGGATGGAGTTCCACGCGGATCTGGTCCTGCCCTATCGCAGCGACTTCCAGAGCAAGCCGATGCACGGGCAGTTCATCCTCGTCCAGCTGGAAACGCCTGACGAAGCCGTGCTGGGTCGCATCGCATCGTTCAGCTCCGAAGGCAAGCTCTCGGGCGGTGCCGGCGAGGAGTTCAACATCCGGGCCGCTCGCGAGGACCGGCAGGTCCCCGAGGACTTGCGCACCGAGTACCTCCGCTATCGCGTCAGCATTCGTGTGCTCGGCGTGCTCAAGCGCCTCGGCGACGGGCTGACGTTCGTCGCGTCGCACCGACGTCTACCTCACGTGGGTAGCCCGGTGGCGTTCGCCTCACCGGACGTCCTGCGCTGGGTCGTGGGCCACGATGCCACAGGCACGCCGATCGGGCACTACGCGCTGGGCGAGTACATCTTCGCCGCCGGAAGCGACCGGCTCGATGCGCGTGAGTGGATGCAGGTCCGCGAACCGGAGGTGGTCTCGCGATTTCCCATCGGCAGCCTCGTATCGCGGCGCTCGTTCGTCTTCGCTCGCGCCGGGTTCGGGAAGTCGAACCTCACGAAGCTGCTGTTCAGCAGGCTGTACGCAGAGACGCCGACCATCGAGAAGCGTGGTGGACAGCACGTGCCGGTCGGCACGATCATTTTCGACCCCGAAGGCGAGTACTTCTGGCCAGACCACAGCGGACGCCCAGGGCTCGCTGACGTGCCCGAGCTCGCAGACAAGCTCGTCGTGTTCACCCCGCGCGAGGCGCCCAGCCCGTACTACCAGTCATTCGTCGCCGACAAGGTGCTCCTCGACATCCGCCGACTCAAGCCTGCTGACGTCGTCGGCATCGCGCTTCCCCTCGAGAAGCAGGAACAGCAGAACGTGGC
>JBJHBB010000359.1:2327-3464 GCA_050485265.1 Rhodothermales bacterium
GCTCAAAGGCCTGTCGCCGGATCGCTGGGAGCGACTCGTCAACCTCGTCAGCCGCGACCGCCATGGCGCCGACATCAACGAAATCGCCGAGATCATGAACCTCGATCCGAACCGCCAGGAGGTCGAGGCGATCGCGGCACGGTCCAACATGGCGACGATCGTGCAGATGCTTCACGATCCGAGCAGCATGGTGCTCGACCGCCTCCTCAGCGCCCTCCAGGATGGCAAACTCTGCGTGGTGGACGTGTCGCAGATGCGTGGCGGGCAGGCGATGATCCTCACTGGACTCATCTTGCGGCGCATCTTCGACCGCAATCAGGCCGAGTTCACCAAGGCGAACCCGCAGACGATCCCGACCATCGCCGTGATCGAAGAGGCGCAGACCGTTCTCCAGGAGCGGGCCAGTGCCGCCGAGCCCTATATCGCGTGGGTCAAGGAGGGGCGCAAGTACGACCTCGGTGCGCTGCTCATCACCCAGCAGCCCGGGTCGATCCCGCATGAGATCCTGAGCCAGGGTGACAACTGGTTCCTCTTCCACCTGCTTTCGGCAGGCGATCTTCTCAACGTCAAGCGCGCCAACGCGCATTTCAGCGACGATCTCCTCAGCGGCATCCTCAACGAGCCGATCCCCGGCCAAGGGGTGTTCTGGAGCTCGGCCGCAGATCGCCCGTACCCGATATCGATGCGCGCGTTCTCGTTCGAGCGGATGTACTCGGTACGCGACGGTGACTATCGCGCGCCAGCAGCGGCGACCTTCGCATCCGAGCTGCGAGCCCGCTACGACCGGGTCGTCGAAGCCGCGGTTGGCGCCCGACCTGCGGCCACTTCCACTGGAACGACCGGGCAGGCCACGAGCCGCGCGCCTGACACCGAGTCGACGGACGATGCACAGGTTGTGGCCGATCCATCGTCGACGACGGAGCCCGGAGATGACCCGATCGACGTGTTCGGCGCGATCGAGGCTCGAGCGATCGAGCACTTCCGGCAGGACACCGAGATGGAGAAGCGACTCAGCGAGAAAGGCGTCCCATGGGGAGCGCTGAACACGTACTTCGGTGACCTGTTGCCCGACGAGCTCGACGATCGCGATACCGCCGCCTACCGCCTAGTCGCGAAGGCAATGGAACGTGTCCACGG
>JBJHBB010000360.1:0-3446 GCA_050485265.1 Rhodothermales bacterium
AGTTCACGCAGTTGGAGAGGACGAAATCGACGATTCGGTACCCTCCACCGAACGGCAGAGCTGGTTTCGAGCATTCGCTGGTGAGTCCCCCGAGCCTGGTGCCACGACCGCCGGCAAGCACGGCCACGAGTACGTCGTCGTAGGTGGGGGAAGTCACTGCCGGCTCCTGGGTGGGACGCATGGATTCCCGGAGTCTAGTTGCCTCGCAGGGATGCAAGGAATCGGTACTTTGCCCTAGTGCGAGCCGCGCGAGGTCATGGGATGCTTTTCGGTTGACTCAAAAGAGAATTACTCGTATTTCTAAAGATTCTCTTTTGTTGCGACAAGTTTTTACATCATTTTCTCAGAAAAGTATCGCGCCGCCCTCGCGTTGCGCGAGGGCCTTTGTCTCGGCGGATCTCCCAGGTCGACTGCTCACCGCCGGCGCGGGCGGCGCGGCCCGCGAGCGGACTCCGACTTGGTCGTCGGCGGGGGCATCGGAGGAGTCTGGCCCACAGCGGCATACAGCGCCCGAACCTCCGCTGGCGTGAGGGGCCTGTGGGTGCCGCGCCTCAATCCTCGCGGTAGACGAATCGGCCCGTACGCGGTGCGAATCAGGCGGCTCACCGTCAATCCCTGAGACTCCCACAAGCGTCGCACTTCACGGGTTCGACCTTCGGCCAATCGCACGTGATACCACGTGTTGACCCCCTGCCCTCCGCCCGGTTGCACGCTCTCGAATCGCGCTGTGCCGTCCTCGAGCTCGACGCCCGTCGTCAGGCGCCGCAGAATCTCCGGCGTGGGCTCCCCCAGAACGCGCACCGCGTACTCGCGGATCACGCCGCCGGATGGATGCATCAGACGATGCGCGAGCGCTCCGTCCGTCGTAAACAGCAACAAGCCGGAGGTGTTGACGTCGAGCCTTCCGACGGAGACCCAGCGACGCGGCCCGCGCGGCAATGCCTGAAACACGGTGGGACGACCTTCCGGATCACGCTGCGTGCAAATCTCGTCCTCGGGCTTGTGATAGGCGAGCCATGCGTGCGGGCGCGTGCGCTGCGGCAGCCGCAGCGGCCGGCCATCGAGCTGGAAACTCTCGGCTCCGGTGACGCTCTGCCCCACCCGTGCCGGCACGCCGTTCACGTGCAGACGCCCTTCCGCGATCCAGCCTTCGATCTGGCGACGCGAGGCGATCCCGGCAGCCGAGAGGAGCTTTTGTATGCGTTCTCGCCCGCGATCGTCGCGCGACTCCACGGACTCGTCCACGCGCTGTCCGCCGCGTTTGCGCACGACACGATTTGGTTTGGCGCCGGCGGCACCTGGGCGGGCGCGGCGATCCTTTGGCCTAGTCAGAGTCGGGCCTCTTCAAGGGCACGACGATCGCCCCGGCGGCGGTGGCTCGCGGCGCTTGCGCCTGCTCGCCCTGCTTTCCGGCGGGTTCGGTTTCTTCCGCCTTCCCCGCTTCGGGTTGCGCGGTCGCGGACTGCGGGTCGGCTCCCGACTCCGGGAGCTCGCTGTGCGCCTCCGCGGCGCGGGATTCCGGCTCCGAGCGTTGTTCGAGTCTCGCCCCGGGGTCGGATCCTGCTTCCAGAAGCTCTTCGAAGCCCCGAGCATCGTCGGATGGCGGCTCGAAGGGCTCGGCGAATACCTCCCCAGCGTCGGCTCTCGTTCCCAGGTGCTCTTCGTGCGCCTCCGTGTCGTCAGGCCCCGGCTGCACAGCATCTTCGTGCGCTTTCCCGGGGTCGGATGACGGCGGCAGAAGCGCTTCGGGCGCCTCTCCGAGGTCGTTCTGCGCGACGTTTGCGGCTCCCTCCAACGCGTCCAGCCGGTCCGCAGCGGTGGGTGCGGAATCGTCGCCCTGCGGCTCTGCTTCGATTTGCGCGTGGTTGACCTCCAGGCCCAGGTCCAGCTCCCCGGCAAAGGCCTCGAGCTCGGACAACGGCGGCAGGTCTTCGAGCCGCTTGAGACCGAAGTAATCGAGAAACTCTCGCGTTGTGCCGTACATGGCCGGGCGCCCGGGTACGTCCCGGTGTCCCACGACGCGCACCCAACCCCGCTCGGAAAGCGTACGGATGATGTTGGTGCTGACCGAAACCCCGCGAATGTCCTCGATCTCGCCGCGCGTGATCGGTTGGCGGTAAGCGATCAGCGCCAGCGTCTCGAGGAGCGCGCGGGAGTACCGTGGGGTGCGTTCTTCCCACAGCCGGGACACCCAGGGAGTGACCGTCGCCCTGACCTGGACGCGAAAGCCGCTGGCCACTTCCGCGATCATGATGCCGCGGCCGTGGTATTCCTCCTGGAGGCGTTCCACCGCTTCCCGCAGCAGCTTCGTCTCGGGCGTCTGGGTGCCGAAGAGGGCTGCGATCTGCTCGAGGCTCAACGGTCGTCCGGCGGCCAACAGAGCGGCCTCTACGATGTTTTTGATCTGGTGGTCCTGCATCAGGGATATGAGCTCATTCGGAAATGACTTGGGCACCCGCATTGCTGCCGGCTGCCTTCACATGGATCGGCGCGAAAGGCTCGGCCTGCACGAGCTCGATCAAGCATTCCTTGAGCAGCTCCAACAGCGCGAGGAACGTCACCGTCACCCCTCGCCGGCCTTCCGTCGGTGTGAACAACGCCGTGAAGTCTACGAATCGATCGGCTCGCACGCGCGTCAGCACGTCACTCATTCTCTCGCGCACGGAAAGCGGTTCCAACTGCACGTGGAAATGGGCGTATTTATCTGCTCTATCAAGAACTTCCCGGAATGATATGAGAAGTTCCTTTAGGGTTATCTCGGGCAGCACCCGAACCACTTGCCGGTCGACGACCTCGGCTTGCACCGGGAGATGATCCCGCTCCATGCGGTGCAGTGCATCGAGGTCCTCAGCCGCCTGCTTGTAGCGCTCGTACTCCTGCAGGCGCCGGACGAGCTCGGCACGCGGGTCGACGACTTCCTCGTCCTCGTCGACCTGGGGGCGCGGCAGCAGCAGCCGCGATTTGATCTCCGCAAGCATCGCGGCCATGACGAGATACTCACCGGCCAACTCGAACTCGAGTTCCTTCATGAGCTCGATGTACTGGATGTACTGGCGCGAGATCTCAGCGAGAGGGATGTCGAGGATGTCGAGGTTCTGGCGCCGGATCAGGTACAAGAGCAGGTCCAACGGACCTTCGAACGCTTCGAGGAAGACTCGCAGCGCATCGGGAGGGATGTAGAGGTCGCGCGGTAGTTCGGTGAGCGGCTCTCCCTCGACTACTGCGAACGGCATTTCCTGTTGCACGGGCGCGTGCTCGTGCTCGTGCTCGTGCTCGTGCTCGTGCTCGTGCTCGGCGTTCGGCTCGGCGTTCGGCTCGGCGTTCGGCTCGGCGTTCGGCTCGGCGTTCGGCTCGGCGTTCGGCTCGGCGTTCGGCTCGGCGTTCGGCTCGGCGCCAACCGGGCGAGCCGCCGGATTGTTCACGTCTTCCTCCATCTTCTACCAGTC
>JBJHBB010000361.1:0-657 GCA_050485265.1 Rhodothermales bacterium
CCCTGATGGTGAGCACCGGGCAGGGCGCCTCTCTCACGACGCGTTCGGCGACAGAACCTGCAAGGATTCGCTCGCCCCCCGACCTACCGTGGGTGCCCATGACGATCAGGTCGATTCCATGCTCCTCGGCATAGCTCGTTATTCCTTTACCTGGCGAATCGCTCACCAACTGTGCTTGCACGACGTCCTCGGGACGTATCTCGCCCGGCAGGCGCTCGGTGGGTACGTCGAGCTCCGCGCCAATGTCGGCCATCGACAGCGGCATCAAGTCAGCGGTCGCCAGTTCCGGCCCGTCTTCGCGACGGACGTGGAGTGCGTGAAGCTCCGCTCCGTGCGCTCTCGCGAGCAGCGCCGCATGGGCGAACGCTCGTTCTGCACAACTCGAGCGATCAGTCGGGAAGAGAACGCGCTGGATTCGCAGCATAGTCGGGGATGGGTTGGGGTGAGAGGCTTACTCAGCGGCGATCGACTTGCCGAAGCTTCGCACGGTGAGGACGGGACAGGGGGCTTTGCGCACGACTTTCTCGGCCACGCTACCAATCAGAAAGTGCTGCAAACCGGTCAGACCGTGGGTCGACAGGACGATCAGGTCGATGCCCTCCTCGTCCGCCAAACGCAGGATCTCGCTCGCGGGATAACCGACGCTTACCTGGCAGC
>JBJHBB010000361.1:667-3440 GCA_050485265.1 Rhodothermales bacterium
CCATAAACTTCCGCCATCGCGTGTGCGTGCTGGAGGGTCGGCGCGGAGTAATCTGAAAAGTCGATCGCTACGAGAACTCGAGCCGTCACGTTCGCCGGCGCGCGCTTGGGAACGGTAAGGACCGGACATGGAGCTTCACGGACCACCTTCTCGGCAACGCTCCCAAGCAGCAAACGGCCGAGACCGCTGCGGCCGCGGGTCCCCATCACCACCAGGTCAATGGACTCGTCCTCGCAGTACTGTATGATCTCCTGCGCAGCCGACTCACCATCGAGACGACGCTCGACCAGCGTTACCTCCCCCGGCACCGTGGAGGGTAGCAGAGTCCGCTGACCGTGGTGTTCATCACCTTCTAGATCGGGGATGGCAACGTAGACGACGTGCAGCTCCGCGTTCGTCGCGGTGGAAAGGCGGAGTGCATGAGGGAAGGCATGGGCCGCACTCGGCGAACCATCAGTCGGGAATACGATGCGGCCGATTCTGAGCATGGACTTCAATTGTGGAAATGCGCAACGGCGACGTCTGCAGGCCCAAGCGGCTCGTTCTCGGGTAGTCGTGTGACGAGCACCGGTGTCGAGGTGATCCGCAACGTCTTCTCGGTGACACTTCCAAGCAGCACATGTTTCAGTCCTGATAGACCGCGAGTGCCCATGACGATCAAGCCAGCGTCTTTGTCCGTGGCCACATCATCAAGTCGACGCGATGCTTCGCCGGCGAGCACTTCGTACTCCACGCTCCGCTCGCCTTTGCCACCGGCTGCTTCATACATCGCTTTCAAGGCGGCAAGCGACTCATGCGAATAGGAGTCGGAAAGCACGAGCCGAGAACTGGCCTCCGGACCGTAGAACGATGGATAGGGACTTGCCGGGGCAACGTGCACGAGAATCACCCGCGTATGGCAGAGCTGCGCAATGTGGATCGCTCGCTCAATAGCTCGCAGGCTCGACGTCGAAAAGTCGACCGCCACGACCACAGGGCGGCCGATCAGCGGGGGGCTGCCCTGCCTGATCGCGAGAACATCGCAGCCTGCTGATCTGACGACCTCTTCGGTGACGGAGCCGAGGAGCATGCGCCGGACACCCCGCCGGCCGTGCGTTCCCATGACGATCAGGTCAATGTCCTTCTCGTCGGCGTACCGGACGATGGCCGGTGCTGCGGCCACGTCGCGAACGGCCGCAACGTGGACCTCGCGCGCTGCCTCGAGGGGAGCCCCGTCCGGGCTCTGGCTCAGCCGTCGCCGGATTGCCTCGACCGGGGTCGCCTCGGCTTCCGCCCGTGACATCGCCACCGGGTCGCTGTGAAGCACGTCGGCGTGCAGCAGGTGGAGGTCGGCATCCATCAACTCTGCCAACCCGATGCCTCGCATCAGAGCGTGCTCAGAGGTGGGGGAAAAGTCTCGAGGTACTAGCAGTCGGCGGTACATCGCGCGGTTGGGTGGGTGAGAGAAAGGCCCAGGCATCACACCCGATGGGTGCGCGGAAGTTATGGCATTAGCAACGACTTGCTGAGCAATGCCGTTGCCTCGGCGCTAGCAATGCCCTCAGGCGGGCGGCTCCCGATGCGAAACACTTGACCGGTGATACCACAGCTCGTTGCAGATGCCAGCATGGCGGCCACGCCGGCGGCGGCCGTTCTCGCCGACGATAGAGGCGTGGAGCCGACCTGTGCACCATTGCGCCGGATCCCTGATGCCAGCACGAAGGACTGGTCGGCCGCCGTCGCAGCCTCGCCGAGCAAGATCCCGTTCACGCACAGGTCGTCGTCGAAATGCAGGCGCGCGGAGGTCCGCACGATAGACTCGAACACCGTGTCGATCGCTTCCTCAACGTTGTCGCAGGCTCGACAGTCGACACCCGACACCTCGATGGCGAGAATCAAACGTCCCCCAGCTTTCATCATGTTGAGGCCTTGCTTGAGCATTGCCGAGAGCGGCGAGAGTGCGACGTGGGCTCCGCCTCTAGAAGCCTCCACGGCGTGAATCACGCCGTCGACACGACCGAAGGCATCGACCGCCGCTGCCACGACCGCCTCGGCCCCAGACGACGTGCTCGGATCGGTCTCCACGAGGATAGGGTCCGTGCTCATGCGGTGCAGTGCGCGGATCCGCTTTACGTTGGCCATTGCCGCGTCAGTCGCCGCGCCTGGACGCCCCCCCAGAACCAGCGACGTGGTTTCAGCCGCCAGTCGGTGCGACATTGCCGCACCCAGGGGCGACGCGACATCCGTCACCACGACGGCTGCGCCGACGAGGGAGGATCGCCTCTGTGATACGGGTGGTGTCATGGGACGGTCTGAATGCACGTTCCCAGACTAAGAACTCACAGGGCCCCTCGATGCCGGGTGCGGGATCCGCGCTACCGTGGGGGATTCCCCGTCGGACTTGCGAGGCGACGGGGAAGTCACCAGCCGAGGATCACCTTGCCTCAGTTAGCACTCTCGCCGGCCACCCACTGAACGGCGTGCTGCATGAGCTCGGCAGCAGTGTTCAGATTGAGCTTTGCCTTGATTCGTGCGCGATAGCTTTCAACCGTCTTTACCGAGAGGTGCAGGCGCTCGGCGATCTCGCGCGTCGCGAGGCCTCGCCCCGTCATCTCGAACACCTCGAGCTCGCGGTCCGACAGGACGTCCAGCGGCGACTGCGTAGGGGATTTGGCGCCCATCGCCGCGCCGAAAAGCATGCGGTCCTTCATCTCCTCGGACATGAAGACGCCCCCTTTGCGGATGTGTCTCAGCGCACCCAGAATCTTGTCGGCTGCTTCTAGCTTCATTACAT